>JAIXVB010000253.1 GCA_027483245.1 Verrucomicrobiaceae bacterium
GTGGGGGTGCCGCTGATCGTGGCGGTTTCGGCATCAAAGGTTAGGCCTTCTGGCAGGCTGCCATCACTGACGATCCAGGTCAGTGGCCCGGTGCCATGGCTAGCGCTCAAGACTTGGGAGTAGGCTTGCCCGACCGTTGCAGGTGGCGGGTTGGTGGGCTGAATGACGAGCGTTGGGCAAGAGACCACAAAGCCTAAATCCACGGTGAGGTCATTGTTGCTGTCAGCCGCCACATCGTCGTCGGCGCCGACGCCCGTTTCCTCGGGCTCGGTGCCGAGAGCGAGCACGATCACATTGCTGGAGATGCCGGTGATCTGGGGTTGAGCCGCATCCACGCCGTTTTCCCCAGGCTGATCATCATCGACCCCATCGTCGCCCCCTTGGCCGGTGACAGAGATCATGCTGGCCAGTGGCATGCCGACGGCAAATTGACTGGCTGGAACATGCACGAAGTAGCTGCCCGGAGTCAGACCATCGAAACGATAAAGCCCGCCATTGCTGGTGGTTTGAGACGCCAATGGCGGCGCGGTCAAAGGATCTGCCCCTTCGCCAAAAACCTGCACGAGCACACCGTCGAGTCCCTCACCGACATCGAAGCGGCCGTTGCGATTGCTGTCCACAAACACCAAGTTGCCGAGGCCTGTGGTGACCGCGGGCGAGGCCACAAACATGAGGTCAATCGTCGAGTCAAAGTTGCTGTCGCCTGAGGTCGAATTGTCGGCTTCCGCATCGAAGCCGGTTTCGCTGCCGGGACTGTCCACCGGTTCCGTGCCGGTGTTCAGTTCAAAGGAAAGACTCGAGATGCCGGTTACCGCTGGGTCTGCGGCATCCACGCCGTTGTCGTGCCCGACGGTCGCGTCATCGGCTCCATTGTCCACAGACACACCCGGCGCTGAGATCCGCTGATAAAGCTGACCGGTAGGGCCAAATTCACTCGCAGGGATGTGCACGAAGTAATTTCCGGGGGCGAGGTCGCGGAAGAAATAACAGCCGACAAAGAAGCTCTCGATACTGGCCTGAGGTGGGTCAATCCCTGGGACATGACCTGCCAAATAAAGCTCCACGGTGACATCATTCACGCCTTCTTGAGTCTGGAAGATGCCATCGTGATTCTGATCCACAAAGACCACGTTGCCAACACCCACCGTGGTCGGCTCAGGCAAGACGGATAGGCTGCGGGGGGCGGTGACACGACAACCGGTGGCATCCTGGGCTTCGATGGTGAAGCTGTATTCTCCCGCCTGAGTGGGAGCGCCGGTGATGATGCCGGTGTCAGGATCTAGGCTGAGACCCGGGGGCAAGTCGCCAATGACATTCCACCGATACGGGGCCGAGCCTCCACTGGCGGAAAGGGACTGCGAATAGGGCAGGGTGGCGGTGCCTTGATTCAGGATGGGTGGGGTCAGTGCCATCGTCGGGCAGGTGGCCACAAAGCCGAGATCGATCGTCAGATCCGTGTTGTCATCGGCATCGAAGTCATCGCCATGAGCCCGCCCTGTTTCAGAGGTCTCACTGGTGGGTTCACCGTCATCGGTCAGTTCAAAGACAACGCTGCTGATGCCTGTCAGCGCTGGGTTCACAGCATCCACCCCATTCTCATCCACGCCGTCATCCTGGCCATTGTCGGCACCCGCTCCTGGCAGGGATAACAAAAGATGCAGTGGCTCATTCACTGCAAACTCACTCGCAGGAACATGCACAAAGTAGCGTCCTGGAGCCAAGCCGCTGAAGCGATAGAGCCCTTCGTTTTCAGTGATGACTTCATCGAGAGCCAGGGCTGTCTGGGGATCTTCACCCTCGCGGAAGAGCTGCACCCGCACTTCATCCACACCCTCGTTTTCGCTGTAAAAACCATCGTGATCAGCATCGATAAAAATCAAATTGCCGACGCCGAGGGGTTCATCAGAGAGCAGGCGGAAACCCAAGTCGTGGGTGAGATCCACTTCGTTGTCGCGGAAGTCATCATTGCTGCCGCCCAGTCCCGCTTCGTTTGTGGGGGCGGCATTGGCCATGAGGGTGAAAACAGCGGTGCTGATCCCTGTGTTGCCTGGCAGAGCCGCATCGAGGCCATCTTCCCCCTGATGATCATCACCCACAGCATTGCTGGAGGCGATGGAAGTCACGGCGAACAGTGGTTTGCCAAAGGCGAATTCACTGGCAGGCACATGCAGGAAATAGTCGCCCGGGTCGAGACTCCCAAAAAGATAAAAACCGCCCCGATTCGTCGTGCGTTCGGCAAGTGGTAGGTTGCTGGTAGGATCAGCTCCGGCGGCAAAAAGCTGCACCTTCACGCCATCCACACCTTCATCGGCATCGGCCAGATTGTTGAGATTGGCATCCACAAACACCAAGTTGCCCACGCCGACTTTCCCGGCTGGAAAGCTGAGACCAAAGTCCACGGTCAGATCGCTGTTGGCATCGTCCGCATCATCTTCCGTGCTGCCCAATCCAGTCTCTCCGCTGATGCCTGTAGGCTCGCCATCGGGCGTCAATTCCACCACCATGCTGAGCAGCCCGTGATTCACGGGGTCCAGCTCATCGACCCCATCTTCGCCCACATCATCATCGGTTCCTGCGTCAGCTACGCCGATCATGGAAATGGCCCCCTGGAGGTTCCCGTCGGGGCCGAATTCGCTCGGCGGCAGGTGCAGGCGATAACTCCCCGAGGGCAGGCCTCCAAACAGAAAACGCCCTTCAGCATCGGTCGTTACATCGGCCAGGGGAGGCGTGCCTGCGGGATCATCGACGCTGTAAAATAGCTGCACGGTGACTCCCGGAATGCCCTCACCCAGGTCGGCGTGACCATTGTTATTCATGTCGGCAAAGACCAGGTTGCCCAACTGCATGGGATGATAAAACCCCAGGTCCACCGTCAGATCACCCTTGGCATCGTCCGCATCATCCAGCGTGCTGCCGAACCCTGTTTCACCCGTCAGCACCGTCGGGGCCCCATCTGTCTGCAACGTGATCGTGCGCGTGATGATGCCAAACAATTCAGGGTTGGAATCGTCCAGGCCATCCTCCCCGACATCATCGTCGCCTTCGTCTTGAAGTCCCGGCAGACTCATCAGCCCAGCCAAGGCACCGCCCGGTTGAAACTGACCCGGGGGGATAAAAATCACATAGTCACCAGCGTCGAGGTTTTGAAACAGGTAGAGGCCTCCCGCCGTCGTGGGCATCTGAGCCAGGGGCGCATCTTCATAGGGATTGGCAGTGATGGGAAAGAGCTGCACCAGCACGCCATCAACACCCGTGTCGGTTCCGGCTTCGAACTTCTGGTTCCCGTTTTCATCTCGAAAGACGAGGTTTCCTAGGCTGAGATCACCAGCGTTTGCCCACCCTGCCACGGCCATCAACGCGAGCAGGAGGGCTCGCAGTCCAGTTTGAATGGCTGTTGGGAGGCGCATGAGGGCGTGAGAAATCAGATAATCTATGAAAATTATATTGAGTCTGTAAATTATCAATCTTGAATTAGCAAAGAATCATAACCCGCCGCCTCGGACGCTCAGGGCGACGGCGTGCCCCGGCCTCGACTCGACAAAGAGCGGCCTGCCCTTCGAGAAGCTTCCGTCTCGGTGGTCTGAAGACGTGGTCCAGCACATGAACTGAAAAGCCCGTCCTACGCTGGAGCCCTCACCGAAGAACGCGGCAGCGTCCTGGAGTGCTCCAGACCTCTGGAGCTTTCCGTCGAAGCCCCCGATCCCCTCCAACAGAAAACTCCCTCGAAGGCCCTCCGTCATCGCAGGCCCGCGAACCCATTGCTCGCCCAAGCGCTTGAGGCCCAGCGCACTCCAAAACGCTCCGCGCCTTTGTGGAAAGTCATCCCCGAAGAACGCGGCAGCGTCTTGGAGTGCTCCAGACCTCTGGAGCTTTCCATCGAAGCCCTCGATCCTCTCCAACAGAAAACTCCCTCGAAGGCCACTCCGTCACCGCAGGCCCGCGAACCCATCGCTCGCCCAAGCGCTGGAGGCCCAGCGCACTCCAAAACGCTCCGCGCCTTTGTTGAAGTCATCACCGATGAACGCGGGAGCGTCCTGGAGTGCTCCAGACCTCTGGAGCTTTCCGTCGAAGCCCTCGACTGCCCCCCAAGAATCCTTTTCCCCAAGGCCACTCCGTCATCGCAGGCCATCAAGAGTCGCCCCCACGAAAGGCAGACAGGGGCACCCATGCCCAGTCACAGTGGCATTTCTCATGGAGTGAAGTCGCAGGCTCTAAAGAACGCCGAGGTGAAAATGGAGCCGCTCCAACCTCCCGCAGATCTCAGAAAAAAGGCAAACTTCAATCTTGCGGCGGCTGATGCACATGTGTAACACCTGTTACAATGGAGAAACTTTCCTGGCTTCTATTGCTGCACAGCCTGCCCGCCAAAAGCGGGGCCTTGCGTCTGTCGGTGTGGCGGCAGCTGAAGCGTCTTGGGGCAGTACCTCTCAAAACTTCAGCCTCCGTCCTGCCTGATCGCCCCGACCTTTATGAGAGCTTCCA
>JAIXVB010000555.1 GCA_027483245.1 Verrucomicrobiaceae bacterium
ACAGTGCGGCCAATGTCTGGAATGAGCAGACGCTGCGTGAGTTCAATCTCTGCCTGGATCTCATCTCCGAAAATGCCGCGCTAAAGACTCTGGTCATCCGCAGTGCCAAAGACAAAATCACCATCGCAGGAGCGGATCTCAAAGCGGTTCGACACGCCACGGTGCGTAAGCTCGAAGGCCTGATCGATCTCGGGCAAAAGACCTTCAATCGGCTCGCCGACATGCCACTGCGCAAGATTGCACTCATTCATGGAGCCTGCCTCGGAGGTGGACTGGAAATGACACTGGCCTGCGATCTCCGAATCGCCAGTGACAGTGAACACACGCGCCTCGGGCTGCCAGAGACCCAGATTGGCCTCATCCCCGCTTGGGGTGGATCAACCCGCTTGCCGCAGATCCTGGGTCTGCCAGCCGCGCTTGATTTGATCCTGACCGGAAAACAGCTCAAAGCTCGCCAAGCCAAAAAACTCGGCTTGGTGGAGGCTGTCGTGCCTCGTGAGCACTTGGAAGAAACGGCACGCAAATGGAGCAAACGCCCTTCATGGCCAGTGCATCACCCCAAATCGTGGATCCCTCATTGGTTCATCGCCCATCGTGCTCGCAAGGCCGTTTTGGCCAAGTCACGGGGGCTTTATCTCGCGCCCCTGCGAGCCATTGAAGTCGCCACTCGCGCACCGTTCCTGCCGTTGGCAAAGGCCATGGAGCTGGAAAAACACGCCATCTTGGACCTTGCGCTCACCCCCGAGACCGAGCGCTTGATTGACCTCTTTTTCCGCCATGAAGAAGCCAGCAAAAAACCATGGCCACGCGGAGTCGCCCTGACGGTGAATGACGTCGCGGTCATCGGTGCAGGCGTCATGGGCTCAGGCATTGCTCATTGGATCACGTCCAAAGGCAACCATGTGCTCATGCAGGACATCAGCACGGAATCTCTGGCCCGTGGTTTGGGTCGAATTCATGATCAACTCCGCGAAAATGTGAAGCGCAAAGTCATCACTCCACGTGACCTGCGAGACAGCATGGATCGACTCACGCCTGATCATGCACGAGCTTCCTTGCTGCATTATCCGCTCGTCATTGAGGCTGCTACGGAAGACATGGCGTTGAAGAAGAAGATCTTTGTCGATCTTGCAGCGCGTTGCGCCCCCGACGCCATTTTGGCCACCAACACTTCTGCGCTCTCAGTCACTGAACTGGCCGCGCATGTGCCCCACCCAGAGCGCGTCATTGGCTTGCATTTTTTCAATCCCGTCCATCGGATGCCCTTGGTCGAAATCATCACCACCACTCAAACGAGCGATGATGTCATCGCCACCGCAGTCAGTTTTGTTCAGAAGCTAGGCAAGACACCCATCGTCGTCAAAGACAGCCCTGGATTCATCGTCAATCGCATCCTCATGCCTTATCTCATGGAAGCTGTGCACCTGCATGACACGGGCGTGCCCGCTGAATTGATTGATGAAGCCATGCTCGACTTCGGCTTGCCCATGGGTCCGATTCGTTTGCTCGATGAAATCGGTCTCGATGTTGCGGTCCATGTCGCCCACACCCTTGAGCCGACTTTGCACGGGAGACTGCCGCAAAGCGACACGCTCGAGCGTCTTGTGAATGAAGGGAAACTGGGCAGAAAATCAGGGGCTGGTTTTTATCATCATAGCACCAAGAACAAACCACGCCGACATTGGTCTGAAGCTGATCATCATCTCATGGAGCGAGTTCGTGAGCGCCTCGTCAGCCTCATCACCGATGAAGCGCGTCGCTGTCAGGATGAGGGCATCGCACGCAGTCCGGCAGACATCGAACTCGCCATGATCCTGGGCACAGGTTTCCCACCGATTCGGAGTTTGTTAGCCTCTTGAGTCGCTTTCCAGGACGGGCGTCCGATTGTCTCTAAATTTTGTCTTTCCTCGAAAACCGGGTGCCGACTATAACGGGAGTCATTCGCACCCATTATGCCCAACAAGAAGCTCAACATCGCCGTCGTCGGCCTCGGATTCGGGGCAGAGTTCATCCCCATCTGGCAGCGTCATCCCCAGACAAACTGTTACGCCATCTGTCAGCGTGACCCGAAGAAACTTCAGAACATCGGTGACGCCTTCGGGATCGAAGTGCGCTACACCGATTTTCAGGAGATGCTGAAGGATCCGAAGATTGACGCGGTTCACATCAATTCCCCCATCCCTGATCATGGTTGGATGTCGATCGAAGCCCTGAAAGCTGGCAAACATGTCGCCTGCACAGTGCCCATGGCGACCAACATCGAAGACTGCAAAAAGATCTGTGATCTGGTGAAAAAAACCGGGCTCAGCTACATGATGATGGAGACCGTGGTTTATGCCCGTGAATTTCTGTTCATGAAGGAACAGTATGAAAAGGGCAAGCTGGGCAAACTCCAGTTCCTGCAATCCAGCCATCAGCAGGACATGGACGGCTGGCCCAACTACTGGCCGGGCCTGCCGCCCATGTGGTATGCCACTCACTGTGTGGGTCCGGTGGCAGCACTCGCTGGAGCTCCTGCGGAATATGTCAGCTGCTTTGGCTCAGGCACGATTCGCCCTGAATTGATCAAACAATATGGGTCGCCTTTCGCCGTCGAGACTGCCCACGTGAAGTTCAAAGGCACGGATCTCAGCGCCCGAGTCATCCGCAGCTTGTTTGACACCGCGCGGCAGTATCGCGAGAGCATTGATGTCTATGGAGACAAAGCCTCGATCGAATGGCCACTGATCGAACACGAGCCCCTGGTCATGCACACCGCCAAGTTGCCCGAGCACAAGATCCCGAAACTCGTCCAAGCTCCTGATTACGCCAAACGGCTGCCCAAAAGCATCCGCGACTTCACCACGAAGGGCGTTTATGACCTGGGCAAAAAGACGCACCTCAGCTTTGTGCAGGGCTCGGGTCACGGGGGAAGCCACCCTCATCTGGCGCATGAATTTGCCATGGCTCTGGTCGAAAAACGCGAACCGTTTCCGAATGCCAAACAGTCCGCCAACTGGACTTGCGTGGGCCTTTGTGCGCACGAGTCTGCTTTGGCGGGTGGCAAGATCGTAAAACTGCCTGCTTTCACCCAGTGATTTCACGATTCAGGCAGAGTTCCTCTGTCTTGATCCCGGCGGCATCTGCTCTAGCTTAAAGGCCTCATGCCTGATGCCCGCCGCTTTCTTTTGACCAGCCTCCTGTTTCTTTCGACCGGAGTGTTGTCTTGCTTGAGTGCCGGTTTGGATGATCAAGGCGAATTCCAATCGGCACGTCAGGCGATGCGAGATGGCCTGCCAGCTGTGGCGGCGGTCAAAGCCACCCGCTTGCTCGATGAACGTCACTGGGACACGACCGAGAGGCTGACCCTGGCCAGTCTGGCGGTCGAGGCTTGGGTGCGTGCCAAGAACGGTCAAGCGGCACTCGCCATCCTCGAACGTGAACCCGTCCCCAATTCCAATTTTTGGCAGGCCCAGGCCAGCGTTCTGGCAGGTGACAGCGCAGCGGCGGAACAATTGCTGCAAAACCGACTTCAAGCCGGAGAGGCCACGAGCCAGGAGAAGCTGCTTCTTGCTCAGATCAGCATTGCCCAAAACAATCCCTCCCTCGCTCGTGAAGTGCTGTCGCCATTGGTCAGTTCCGCAGATACCGACACGGCCCACAAAGCGCAGTTGATGCTCAGTGAACTGGATCTCCGACTCGGCAGCCAGTCTCCCCTGCATTTCAGTTCTACCGACGAGCGCACGGACCGAACCATCGCCCATTATTTGCAGGCGAGGAGCCTTGTCGAAATGGGCCAGTTTGATGAAGCTCAGGTGCAACTGCGCGCGATCCTGGGTTCATCTTCTGGTGGAGAGCGTGTTCATCACAGCTCAGCCATTTTGCTGGCCGACTCGATGCTGCGCCAAGAAAAAGTCGCTGAGGCTGCGGATGCGTTGGTTCAGTTTCTCGACAACACCGCAGAGAGTGAAGTTTGGAATGAGGCCTTCGATTTGCTGGCCAAAGCTCTTCAAAGCGGTCAACCCACTTTGGTGCCCCCAGATGCCACACTGCGCTGGATCACCGAAGGCAACACCGCTCAACGACAGGCGCTCATCCCCCTGGCCGCGACGCACGTTTTCCAAGGTCATGCCATGCTCCTCCTCTCCCGCTGGATGCTGACCAAGGGACGTCTCATGGAGTCTCTGGGACTGGTGGAGGCAATGATTCAGGTCCAGCCAGATCATCCCCAAGCTAACGAAGCCATGAGACTGGCGCTGGAAGGCTACGGCAGCTTGAAGGCAGACGGACGAGTGACCGTATTGGCGGATCTCTGGCGGAAGCGTTTTGGTGCGGGAGGTTCATCCCTGGTGGACTTCGTCACCGGCAGCACGGCTTACACACGCAACGATTTCAAAAAAGCAGCTGAACTGTTTCAAACCGCCTCAAACCTGGCCACGACACTCACGGAAAGACGAGCCTCGCTATACAATGCCTGTGTAGCTGCGTTGCGTGCAGGTGAGGTGGTTTTGTATCAATCTTTGTTTGGCCAACTTCAAGTCGTCAGTGCCGGAAGTGAAGGCGGCATCAAATCAGGCGACAGTGCTGCCGATCTCGAAATCAATCGAGCCCTGGATCTAGCAAGCCACGCTCAATCTGAGGCCAAATCGGCTCTGGTTGACTTCATCGAGAAACACCCTCAACACCCGCGCTTGGCAGATGCTCAACTGGCTCTGGCAGAGGTCGCCCTGAATCAAACACCGGTCGATTTCATCGCGGCCAAATCGGCTCTTGATTCTGCTTCGGGCCTGCCTGGGCTCAACGATGCGATGAAGCAGCGCCTAATAATCACCCGTCTCTGGATGCTGGATCGACAGGGCGATCTCAAAGGTGTCACGGAACTTGGCGCTGAATTTGTCGAGGCCTGGCCCAACAGTCATCACCTGGCTTCTGTGCGGATGAAAGTGGCCGATGCCTTCTTCCGCCTGGGCAGCTTCGCCAGCGCTCGCACCGAGTTCGAACTGGTGGCCAAAGAACACGCCAACTCTCCCTATGCAGACAGCGCTCTTTATTTTGCAGGCATGGCCTCCATGTCGATCAACACCGAAGAAAGTCGCGATGCCGCCATCAGCCTGCTCCAGGAACTCGCTGAACGCGGTGGTCCCTTGAGCATTGCCGCACGCCAGCAGCAAGCTTTGGCAAAACGTTTGGCCGGCCAGGAGGCTGAGGCGCTGAAATTGGTGGACTCTCTGCTCACGGAAAAGAATCTCAATGAAGACATGAGGCGCTCTCTGACCTGCGAGAAGGCTGAAATGCTGTTGGCGCTGGGTGAAGCCGATGCCAAGCACTTGATCGAGGCAGTCGAGGTGCTGCGTGAAATGCGCCGCGAAGATGATCTTTCTTATCTGTGGAATGCCCGTGCAGGTTACACCCTGGCTCGAGTGCTCAAGACCACGGGCAACACGCAAGAGGCCCTTGAGGCCTGTTATGATGTGGTGCAGGCCAACGGTTTCACAGGCCCTTCAAACCCCTCCGAATATCGCTGGTATTACCGTGCGGGGTTTTTTGGCATCGAACTCCTTGAAGCTTCCAAACAATGGGAAGCGGCTGCGCGACTGGCTGAAAAGCTGGCACAATCCAATGGTGAACGCGCCAATGATGCCAAAGAGCTCGCCACCAAAATCCGGCTCGATCATTTTCTCTGGGATGCCAAGTGAGCTTTCTTGGATTGCTAATGGCTCACCAAGCATCAATTTTCCGCCATGCCTACCAATGTCCTGGGTCAAGACCTCCGCTGCTGCTGCCACAAACCTGTCACGGGGTTTTATCGCGATGGCTACTGCCGCACGGGAGCGGGCGACACCGGTCTGCACACGGTTTGTGCGGAGATGACACCCGAGTTTCTAGCGTTCTCTCTGCGTCGTGGCAATGACCTCAGCACCCCACGACCTGAGTGGGAGTTCCCGGGGCTCCAATCGGGCGATTGCTGGTGCCTCTGTGTTTCACGGTGGAAAGAGGCCCTGGATGCCGGAGTGGCACCACCCGTGCGACTTTCGGCCACACATTCCTCGGCCCTCGAATGGGTCGATCTCGCCGATCTCAAAGCCCACGCGATGGATGAACATCCGGGGCTTTGATCCGCGATTCATCGAGCATTCTTGACGATGAAATCCACAATGGGAGCACTGTCTTCCAATCCATGCGGATGATGCCCGACACCCGGCTTCGGGATCAGCGTGATGTTGCCACCGAGGGCTCGATAACGCTCCGCAACCAGGCCCGTGTTTTCCGTCCAAGGCACTACATCATCCGCATCTCCATAGACATGCAGCAGCGGAACTTGGTGTTTGGCGAGCACGGCCAAATGATCCACCGGATTGACCTTCGCTGACAGAGCTTCCTCTTCATCCTTGAAGTTCCAGAGCTTCATGACCAGAGACCAGTTTTTCGGATCGCCCTTGCCCTTCCCTTTGCCTCCAGGCCAGCTTTTAAAATCACACACCGGGGCATCGGCATAAATGGCGGAGACTTTGTCGGGATTGGCGATGGCCCAGTTGTAACAGTAGAGACCGCCTCGGCTCAGTCCTACAAGCGAGGGCTTGCGACTCAGGCCATACTTCGTGGTTAGCTCTTCATAACAAGCATTCCAATGTTTCACGGCAGTGGGTGATCCCAACATGTCAGGCAGGCGCATGTAGGCGATGTGAAAGCCCTTCCCCAACAGCGCGATGTCAGGAGCTGGCTTGTGGCCAAAGAACTCACCATGCCAGACCCACGGACGACCAGGAGCAGCCTCTTTGGGCATCACCACGACCACTGGTTTCCCATCCACCGTAAACTCATGCTGAACGTATCCATTCCAGAGCGTCGGCAGTCCTGGAAAGACGCGTGTTTTTGACCGAACAGCCGCGCGTGCTTTGGCATCCCACGCCTCAGCTTTGGCCTGAGCTTCAGCCAAAGGCAGCCCCGCTTTGACGCCTGGGCGTTTGTGTCCTGTTTCTGTCAGCCACGCATCACGCAGCAGCGCTTGTTTGGCCTGCACCGCTTCGAAAATCACCGCGCCATTGAGATGATCCGGCAGCCCCGCTTCAGTGACCTTGAGACCCCAATCCGCCAGCAGCGGCTGCGCCATGACCAGATGCCCGGCCATATTCGGATGGACGCCATCCTTGGCAAAGGTGAAGGCAGGATCCGCCCGGCGCGCATCCGCCAGGGCTTTTGTCATGGCACCATGCACATCCAGCACCTGCCAGCCCAGTTTTTTCTGACTGAGCAGCCATGTTGAATAAGCCCCCAAGACTTCATTGTAACCTGCATAGGGCTTCGGATATTTCTCCAATCCAGCAGGTAACACACGCTCCTGAATGGGCACTGGATCAAAGACAGGCGGGGTAAGGTGAAGGATCTTAGCGCCGATATCTTTGACCTTTTCGCGCAATCTCGTCATGCCATTTTGATAGGCCTTGGTCCGCTCCACGCTCAGCGGGAAATAGATGCCGTCATTCATGCCATAACAGGCCACGACGAGTTCAGGCTTGACCTTCATGAGCACGCGGTCGAGGCGCTCATGCAGATCCGGGCGTGGGAATTCTCCACTCGCATGGCCTTCTTCAGACAGGCCGGAGACCGTTTCGCTGGATAGACCGAGAGGGATGATTTCAAAACGCTGTTCAGGGTGCTGCGCGATCAAAGCGGCCTCGACAATCTGCACATAACCGCCGCTGTAAGTGATGCTGTCTCCCAAGATCAAAACACGCTTCACTTCAGGCAACGCGGCGTGAAGGGTCGCGAATCCGAGGCAAAATAGAGCAGAGATGAAAAGTCGCATGGCAGGGTGGCAGCATACGCAGCCAAACAGGCCTTTTACACAGTCGATTGAATCATTGAGGGCCGCGATCCTCTTCATTTCTTTCCACTTCAGGACTCCCCTGCGTGGACACCCTTTCAAAGTGGCGCTTTATTAGTCCTTCATGAGCACCGAAGCCCTCCTCGAAGACATCCGCAATCTGGCCCCTCATGCGGCCGCTGATTTACTTTCGGCGCAAACCGAACAGGAGGCTGTGGCAGTGCTGGAAATGCTAAATCCCATGGTCGCTCA
>JAIXVB010000521.1 GCA_027483245.1 Verrucomicrobiaceae bacterium
AATACCCCACAAAAAGCCCCGCGTCTCACGGAGAACGCGGGGCTGGGATTCGTGGGACGAATCGCTCGGAGCTTACAGGGAACCTTTCAGAGCGCTGGAAGCCACGAAACGGACGTTTTTAGACGCCTTGATTTTCATGGATGCACCGGTCTTGGGGTTGCGACCTGTGCGAGCAGCACGCTTGGCGACTTTGAAGGTGCCAAAGCCGATGAGCTGAACGTTGCCATCTTTCTTGATGCCTTTGGCAAGCGCGGCGAGAACGGCTTCAAGGGCATCGGCAGCAGCACGCTTGGAAGTTTCAGCGCCAAGGTTCTTTTGCACGAGTTCGAGGAGTTGTGCTTTGTTCATGATGTTACTGTTGTTGGTCGTTCGTTATTGATGTTGTGATTTTCCGCTGACACAATTTGGCGGAATTGGGCGCGATTAAGACGCTAAGCGCCCTCTCACGTCAAACATAAAAGCGCGTCCAGCCCTTTCACTACACGGATTCATGAGCCCTTCGACCCTGAAAAAATTCTTGCTTCCTGAATCGAAACCTGTTTTGCACAAATCCGTTTTTAAAGCACCTGACGCGGTTGTTTTGGGAGCTGTGGAGATGGCGGAAGGATCGAGTGCTTGGTTCACCAGCGTGCTGCGTGGTGACATCAATCGCATCGTCATCGGCGCGCAGAGCAATGTCCAAGACGGCTCGGTGCTGCATGTGAGTGATGACTGCGCCTGCATCTTGGGAGAGCGTGTTTCGGTGGGGCACCGGGCCATCGTCCACGCCTGCACGGTGGGAGATGAGGTGCTCATCGGCATGGGCGCGATCATTTTGGACGGCGCTCAGATCGGGGCGCGCAGCATCATTGCCGCAGGTGCCCTGGTGACCAAGGGCACCGTGATTCCGGAAGGTTCCCTGGTGATGGGCTCCCCAGCACGCGTGGTGCGGACTCTCACGGAGGAGGAAAAGGCCGCAAACGTGCGACTCGCGCTCAAATACGTGGAATTGGCGCGCCAGTATCGCTCCCTGGATCTGGTCGCCTGCTCCGCATAAAATAAGCCGAGGATGGTTGCCTTTGTATCGGCCAGCGCTTTAAATCCTGAGCATGAACCGTGAAGTCGTCGAGGCCCAAGTCCGCGCTGTCCTGCCTCTGGAGGGAAGTTTTGCCGTCTTCATCGGCAATGCTGACAAGACCTTTGTCATTTATGTGGATGAGTCCGTGGGAACGGCCATATCCATGTTCATGCGTGGCGTGGCCAAAGACAGGCCGCTGACGCATGACTTGTTGAGCAGTGTGATGATGGCTTTTGGGGCCAAGGTCGAGCGGGTGGTGATCAATGAAGTGCATGGGAGTGTCTTCCACGCACGCCTCATCATCTCGGCTGAAAATGAGCTGCATCAAAAAAAGGTCATCGAGCTGGATGCCAGGCCGAGTGACAGCATCGCGATGGCGGTGAACCAAAACGCGCCGCTTTTTGTTGCGAAGAAAGTCTGGGATACTGTGGATGATGTCACCGCCACCTTGATCGAGATCGAAAAACGCGGGCTCGAGCATGGGGGTGCCGCCGACGCGGAAACCGATCTGGAAGATGACGACGACGAGGATGAAATCGACGCGGACGATCTGGATCTCGAAGGCCTGGATGACCTGACGCTGGCGGATGACGAAGAGGACTCCTACGACGACGGCTACAGCGGCATCGACGATGATGACGACGAGGGCGAAGAATGGAAGAAGTCCTAACGGACAAGGAAAGGCCTTTCCTTTCCGATCCGTCTTGGCATGATCGCGGCACCTCTTCTCGATCATGGTCCAGGACATTTCCTCCGTCGCGCATTCTCTCAGCATCTCGAATGACCACCTCTCCCTCTATGGCAGAGACAAGGCGAAGGTGTCTCTCAAAGCGCTGAAGGATCGCCCCCAGACGGGCAAACTGATCCTGGTCTCGGCGATCACACCGACACCTGCGGGCGAGGGCAAGACAACGGTCTCCATCGGTCTCGCCCAGGGATTGAAAAAGATCGGTCAAAGTGTGGCCCTGGCTTTGCGGCAGCCCTCCATGGGACCCGTTTTTGGTCGCAAAGGGGGAGCGACAGGCGGTGGCAAAAGCACGGTGCAACCTGCGGAGTCGATCAATCTGCATTTCACGGGGGACTTCCACGCGATCACCAGCGCGCACAATTTGCTGTCATCGGTGATCGACAATCAGCTCTTCAATCAGCAAACACGCCTGAAACCTGAAGGGGTGCTTTGGAAACGAGTTCTGGATGTCAATGATCGGGCCCTTCGCAGCCTGCGCACCAGCGTGGGAAAGGCCACTGAGCGCAGCTCTGGCTTTGACATCACGGCCGCCTCTGAGGTCATGGCGATCCTTTGCCTCTCAGAGTCACTCGCGGATCTGCGGGCTCGACTGGACCGCATCGTCATTGGTTTCACACCTGAAGGTGAACCCGTGCTGGCCAAAGAGTGTCGCGTCACAGGTGCGCTGCTGGCCCTGCTGCGAGATGCCATTCAACCCAATCTGGTGCAGTCGGTCGAGGGGGTGCCAGCCTTCATTCACGGCGGTCCATTCGCCAACATCGCTCACGGCTGCAATTCCGTCCTGGCGACACGCATGGCGCTCTCTCACGCCGACTTTGCCGTGACGGAGGCCGGTTTCGC
>JAIXVB010000647.1 GCA_027483245.1 Verrucomicrobiaceae bacterium
CTCCACCACTCCACCACTCCACCACTCCACCACTCCACCACTCCACCACTCCACCACTCCACCACTCCACCACTCCACCACTCCACCACTCCACAGGCTAAAAAGCCTATGCTACTCCCCCTTTACCCTTTGCCACAACCGCACCGCTTCCGCATTCGACTCAAAGGCGAAGTCTTCCAAGGGGATCTGATCGAGGGGAAGGAGGAACCATTCGGAGACCTCGGTGGGGTCGGGTTTGAGAGGCGGAAAGGTCTCCACTTCGGCGATGTAAAAGAGGTCGAGGGTGGGCCAGAGGTAATCCTGGAAGAGATACCGATTCGGCAGGGTGACGAGCGGCTTGAAGGCACTCGGAGGCAGGTCGAGCCCGACTTCTTCTCGGGTCTCGCGGGCAGCGGCGACTTCGCCCGTTTCTCCAGGTTCGATCACACCGCCGGGCAGGCCGAGTTTGCCAAGTCCAGGTTCGTGGCCCCGACGCAGGATGAGCAGGCGCTTTTCTCGATCGACGATGAGCGCACAGGCCGCGGGGATGGGGGTGATGAAGTGGCGATACCCGCATTTCACACAGACGAACTCACGATCGCTGCGGGCGGCGAGATCGGCAGCGCCACAGTTCGAGCAGTGATGATAGGGAGCGGGCATGGGCGTTCTTCGCTGCGATCCGCAGGCAGGGCAAGGTGCAGCCGGGTGAACGCGTGGGAAACTCCGCAACTTTATCCTTCCCATCTTCGCCCTTCTCTCTGAAGAATGGCGCGGGTTCCGGCGTTCTTTTTCGCCCGCGTTCCTGCCCCCGAATCATTCCTCAAGCCCAAACCTCCCGCATGTCATCCCCTGCCCCCTCTTCCACTGGCCGTAACATGGCCCTCATCGCTGCTTTTTTGGGCTGGATGTTCGACGGTTTTGAGATGGGCCTTTTTCCGCTGATCGGGAAACCGGCGCTGCAGGATCTGCTGGCAGGTGTGGCCTCCCCAGAGGTGCTGAGCGCCACGCTGGATCGCTGGTTCAGTGTGATCATCGCCACCTTCCTGGTCGGTGCGGCCACGGGGGGCGTGTTCTTTGGCTGGCTGGGAGATCGCATCGGGCGGGTGAAAGCCATGTCGTTCTCGATCTTCACCTATGCGATTTTCACCGGCCTGTGCGGCTTCGCCACCGAGGCCTGGCACATCGCCATCCTGCGCTTTGTCGCTTCTCTCGGCATGGGCGGTGAGTGGGCGCTGGGGGTGGCGCTGGTGAATGAACTGTGGACGAAAGGCAATCGTGCCTTTGTCGCCGGAGCCATCGGTGCAGCGGCGAACATTGGTTACCTGCTGGTGGCGGGACTCAGCCTGGGCATGAACACCTTCATCGACACGATGCGCAGCTGGACCCTGGCCCTGGGCGGCACGGAGGAAATGGCGAGCTGGTTGCTGGATCACCAGGCGTGGCGTTTCCTGATGCTGATCGGTGCCCTGCCTGCCCTGGTCATCTTTTTGATCCGTATCTTCGTGCCGGAGTCGGACAAGTGGGAGGATGAAAAGGCGGCGGGCAAGACGAGTCACTGGAGCACGATGGATCTCAAAGGCGTGCTGATCGGTGCCATCGTGGCCCTGGGAATCATCTGGGCCTGGTCTCCGATGGGGATCGACAGCGGCGTGACCACGCTCATGGCGGTGGGCATCACGGTGGTGGGATTTGCGGTGGTGATCTGGGGGTATCTCCTGCCGGTGCGCCGTTACCTAGGCCGCGCGGAGATCGCAGGCAGCATCACGGCAGAGAGTCGCGCTTCGGTGCGCAAGAACTTGCTCCTGGGAGCCACCCTGGCCGGCATCGCCCTTCTCGGAACCTGGGGCGCAGCGCAGCAATCCGCCAAGTGGTCCACGTCGAGCGAGCTCAATGCGAACGGTTACACCAACGTGGCGCAGTTCACGCAAATCGCGACCTCCGTGGGGGCCTGTGTGTTTGCCTTCATCGCGCCGATCGTTGCGAACCTGCTGAACCGCCGCGTGACCTACTTCTTGATGTGCGTCTTCGCCATGGCCTCGGCGCTGTTGTTTTATCAAACCAACGCCGTCATCAATGGTTGGTTCTTCACCTCGGCCTTCATCATGGGCGGGGTCACGGCCAGCTTCTATGGCTTTTTCCCGCTGTATCTGCCGGAGCTCTTCCCCACCAGCGTGCGCGCCACGGGCCAGGGTTTCTGCTTCAATGTGGGCCGCATCATCGCGGCGATCGGCGGTCTGCAAATCGCCAATCTGGTCCATACCTTTGGCAGCTCTGCGAATGCCTACTCCGCCCTGTGCGCGATCTATGTCGTGGGCATGGTGCTAGTGTGGATCGCCCCAGAGACGAAGGGCAAGGGCTTGGCTTAACCTAACCCGCACTAGGATTGAAAAGCTGCCACTCTCACCGAGCGGCAGCTTTTTTCTTGGCGTCGTTGACCTGCTTCTCCAAAGCCTCCGACTTCTTCTGAAGCTGCTGCACCTGATCCCAAAGGTTCTTCAACTCCGCAGGGCTGCTGAGCTCGGACTGCAAGGCCTGCACAGACTTGGAAGCCGCCTCGCGAACAGGGTCCTGAAAGCTGCTCACGCCAGCGGTCATCGGTTCCAAGACCGCAAGGGATTTCGGATCCCGCAAGGTGCCCAGCGCTTTGGCCGCAGCGACCCGCAGTTCTTCTTTGGGCGAGGTGAGCAGACTGACCAAAAACTCACGCACCTGCGGATCTGCATCGCGCCCATCTCGACGCCGTGCCAGGAAGGCCAGTTGGTTCCAAGCCAAGGCGTAGTCACGCGTGCGGAAGTCGAGAGGGTTCTCTTGCAAACGCTTGAAGATCGCCGGCACCGCCGTGGCGTCATCATGCGCATGCAAGGCCTGAATGGCGGCGCTGGCGACACTGTTCTGATAGGTCTGTGATTGGAGTTGCTCCAGCAGGGCCTGATGAATGGCCGCATCCCCGGGCCGGGCTCCCCAGCTCTTGACGATGAGGGCGCGGATCATCGGGTTCTTCTCGGAGGCGGCGTGTTTTTCCAACGCCTGCTGCGCCTCGGGATGCGGGATCGCAGCCAGGGCCTGCACCACGGACTCGCGAGCGCGGGCATCGGTCTGGTCCGCGAGTCCGGCGATGAGGGCACTGCGAGCGGCGGGTGTAGCGATCTTTTTCAGCGAATCCGCGGCCTCACTGCGCACGGCATGGAAGGCATCCTCGCGCAGAAGTTTGGCCAGTTGATCCACACTCGACTGATCCTTTCGTGAGCCCAACTGACGCGCGGCGATCATGCGCCCGATCATGTCTCCGGCCAGTTGTTTGCTCAGCATCTCCCCCGGGGGTGAGAAGTCGATCTTGGCCAGCAGCGTGTAATCAGGATCCAGGCGGACCAGCTCCGGTTGAGCAGGCAGGCTGAAATAAAAATCCTCTTCCGCCTGCGAGACATCCATCTTGAAGAGCAGCGGTTCTTTCTTCCCCTTCACCGTGAAAGCCACGGGCAGCGGCAACCGAAACAGGCGGACCTGCTCGGTGATTTTTTGGGTCTGCTTGACGGTGACTTTGGCCTGCTTGCTGCCGGCATCCCAGGCATAGTCCACCCGCAGTTCCGGCACGCCGCCGTGATAGAGCCATTGGTCGAAAAACTGGTCCAAGGAAAGACCGCTCACCTCTTCCAAGACATCCTGGAGATCATCGGTGCCGACGATCTGATTGCGATGCCGCTCCAGGTAAGTGCGGATGGCTTGACGATACAGATCGGGCCCGAGCTGACTGCGCAGCATGTGCAGGATCCAGGCCCCCTTCGGATACACCCGCGAATCGAACTGCTCCATGGGATCTCCATAATCGCGCCAGACCGTGGGGCGAGTGTCGGCAGCCTCGAAGACTTCTTCCGCCTCATACCAGAGCGAAAGCTTCATGGCGTCGGCACCGCTTTTTTCGCCCTCATAGAGCACCGTGTAGTAGCTGGCGAAACCTTCGTTTAACCAAAGGTGTGACCAATCGCGACAGGTCAACAAATCCCCAAACCACTGATGCGCGGTCTCATGCGCATCCAGCCGATGCAGCGTGCGCAGCTGCTCGGAGCTGGAGTCAAAGAGCATGCCCGCAGCCTCAAAGGTGCAGCTCGTGTTCTCCATGCCCCCGGCGATGAAGTCGAGGCAATAGACTTGGAAATACTTGTCCCAAGGAAAGGCGACTCCGATCTCACGATTGAAGAACTCGATGATCTTGCGCGTGTCCGCAAAGGCAGCCGCTGCCTGCGCCTGATGCGAAGGCGGCACCAGCAGCGCAAGCGGGAGGTCCCCCACCTTGTCTTCCAGCTTGTGAAAGTAACCGCAGGCCAGCGCGATGAGGTAGTTCACATGCGGCTGGTTTTGTTTCCAATGCCAGGTCGTCAGCAGCCCCTGGGGCTCCTTGCTGAGCAGGACGCCATTGGACACGACCTCCATGCCAGCGGGCGCATGACAGATGACCTCACTGGTGAAGCGTTCATTGGGATAATCATAACACGGGAACCAGAAGCGATGCAGATCCGCCTCTCCCTGAGTCCAGAGCTGGGTGTCCGTCTGGCGGAAACCCATGTCGGGTGTTTTGAAGTAGAGCCCCTGTTTCGGCTCAGCGCTGAAGGCGATGGAAAGGCTGACTTCAACACCAGGCGCGACGGGTTTCTGGAACAGGATCGTGAGTTTCTCCGCCGCCACGATGTGATCGTCCAACTGCGCACCGGTGAGCTGGATCTCACCGATGTTTAGATCCACTGCATCCAGCTCCAGCTTGTCCAAAGGAAACGCGATGGGTTTGAAGGTCATCGTCATCGTGCCCGAGACGCTGCGGCGATTGAAATCGGGCGTGACGTCTAACTTCAAATGCTCAATGTCCACCCGCCGATCTCGCGCATACTTTCGCCCCGGCGTGAGCTTCAGAGGCTGTGGCAGCTGATGCTTGGCGCAATGCTCACAAACATGCAGAGAATCGGCGAGGGCGGTCGTGGCGACGAGGGAGAGCAGAAGAGCGCGCAGCATGACGCCGACTCTGTGCCAGACGCGCCCCTGCTGGCAAGCCCAGGCTTACACGATCTCAATGCCATCCCGCAGCAGCAGCGCCGCCTCGTCCGCCTTGGCCTGCGAGCGTGCATGAATGCGCAGGAGCACCTGCCCGGCCTGCACTGCGGTGCCCGTCTTGACCATCTGATCGACACCCACCGCGAAGTCCACCGGGTCGCTGGCCTTGGTGCGCCCTGCGCCGAGGTGCAAGACCGCACGCCCCAAGATGCCCGCGTCCATGCGCTGGAGATGACCGCTGTGCTCCGCCTTCCATTCGTGAATGACTGGCGCGCGATGCACCTCCGTAATGCGCTCTAAGCTCTCGGCCTTGCCGCCTTGAGCCGTGACCATTTGCTGAAACTTCCGCCACGCACGCCCATCACGCAGCATCGCGGTCAGCTCTGCTCGGGAGGACACCGAGACCGCTGTGGCCAAGTCCAAGACGATGGCTTCGAGATCCGCCGGGCCTTGACCTTTCAGGCAACGCACGGATTCCGCCACCTCCAGGGCATTGCCCGCCGACTCGCCCGTCGGCTCACTCATGGGGCTGAGGCGGACGCTGGATCGCACGCCGAGAGCGCGTCCCACCGTGACCATGCTCTGCGCTAATTCATGGGCTTGCTCCTTCGTCTGCATGAAGGCTCCCGTGCCATACTTCACATCCAGGATGAGTCGATTCAGACCCTCGGCCAATTTCTTTCCCATGATGCTGGCGGTGATGAGCGGGATGCTCGGCACCGTCGCGGTGACATCGCGCAGGGCATAGAGCTTCTTGTCCGCCGGGCAAAGGTTCGCCGTTTGGCCCACCATCGCGCAGCCCACGGACTCGACGATGCGATAGATGTCAGACTCGCTCATCTGCGTTTTGAAACCCGGGATGGACTCCAGTTTGTCCAATGTGCCCCCGGTGATGCCCAGGCCACGACCGGAGATCATCGGCACCCAAACGCCATCGCAGGCCAGCAAGGGAGCGAGAATGAGACTGGTCTTGTCCCCGATGCCCCCCGTCGAGTGTTTGTCCACGCGCATGGGCGCGGAGTCGGGCCAATGCAGAATGGAACCGCTCTTGAGCATGGCCTCCGTGAGCGCGGCGGTTTCCTCACCGGTCATGCCTTTGAAGTAGATCGCCATGGCCAGGGCACTCATCTGGTAATCGGGCATGTCGCCGATCGTGAAAGCCGCCACCAGCGCGCGGATCTCATCCGTGCTGAGGATTCCGCCGTCACGTTTGCGCTCGATCAGACTGGGGATGTGCATGGCAGATGGTTGCTTCCGACATGGCCGCTTGGCAATAGTGCATGTGCAGGCAGCGTTTCTTCAGCGACCACCATGCGACTTTTGTTTTTTGCCTCCCTCACTTTCGTGCTCAGCGCACGCGGGGCACCGCTGGATTACAATCGGGATATCCAGCCCATCCTCAGTGAGAACTGCTACCACTGCCACGGGCCCGACGCCGCAGAGCGCAAGGCCGACCTGCGGCTGGACGATGAAAAAGCCGCCAAAGCGCCCCTCGCTGGCACCCTGCCGATCCTGCCGGGCAATAGCCACGACAGCACGATCATTCAGCGCATTTTCAGCACCGACCCTGACGAGGTCATGCCCACACCAAAGAGCAATCGCAGGCTGACCGAGGCCCAAAAACACAAGCTCAAGCAGTGGATCGATGAAGGCGCGAAGTGGGGCAAACACTGGGCCTTTGAACGTGTGGAGCGTCCTGTCAAACCCGTGCCAAATCTCGCCGCACCGACCCCATCCCAAAATCCCATCGACGCCTTTGTCCGCGCCAAACTGACCGAGAAAGGCCTGAAACCCAGCCCCAAAGCCGCGCCTGAAACCTTGGTTAGGCGACTGCACCTGGATCTCACCGGCCTGCCGCCCAGCCCCGATGAAGTGCGGGCCTTTGTCACCGCTTTCAAAAGCGATCCTCACTCAGCCGTGGCCCAAAAAGTCACCCGCCTGCTCGCCTCCCCTGCCTATGGCGAACGCTGGGCCTGGGACTGGATGGATGCAGCGCGTTACGCCGACACCAATGGTTACCAGGGAGATCCCGAACGCACCATGTGGCCCTGGCGTGATTGGGTGGTGAAAGCCATCAACACCAACCTGCCCTACGATGACTTCACGGTCTGGCAACTCGCAGGTGATCTGCTGCCCAATGCCACCCTCGAGCAGAAATTGGCCACGGGTTTCAATCGCAATCACATGATGAATGGCGAGGGCGGACGCATCGCTGAGGAAACCCGAGTCGAGAATGTGATGGATCGAGTGGAGACCACCGGCACCGTCTGGATGGGGCTCACGGTCGGCTGCTGCCGCTGTCACGATCACAAGTTCGATCCCCTGGCCCAAAAGGACTACTTTGCCCTCTACGATTGCTTCAACCAGATCAGTGAGGATGGCAAAATTCGCGGAGGCCAGGCCGCCCCAGCCATGGATCTTTCCAGCGAAGCCGAGAAACAACGACTCGCGGCGGCCGAACAAAAAGCAGCGGCAGCCGCCGAGGTCGTGGATGCCTTTGAGCTGAAGAAGTTTCCTCGGCCCGAGGGCAAAACGCTGAGTGATTCGGAGGCCAGCAAACTGCCCGGCAATCTCTCCGCCACCCTGGCCAAGGTCGCCCCGAACAAACGCGGGGTCGATGCGCTGCTGGAGGCCATCGGTTACTTTGAGGACAAAGACCCCGAATACACCAAGGTGCTGAGGAGGCTGTTGGCCGCCGTGCGTGAAAAGGTCAACGCCGCCGCCAGCATCACGCGGGTGATGATCATGGATGTGGTGCCGACCCCGCGTGAGACTTTCATTTTGGACAAAGGAGCCTACGACAAACCTCTGGCCACCAAGGTCACCTTTGCCCCGCCCGCCAGCCTGCCACCGCTGCCCGCTGGCGCACCCAAGGATCGCCTCGGCTTGGCGCAATGGCTCATCGCCCGGGATCATCCGCTGACCGCCCGTGTCACCGTGAATCGCTTCTGGCAGGCGTTCTTCGGCATCGGTCTCGTGAAGACAGCGGAGGACTTCGGCGTGCAGGGCGAGAAACCCGAACACCAAGCGCTGCTGGATTGGTTAGCCGTCGAGTTCATCGAGGGCGGCTGGGATGTGAAAGCACTGATGCAACTCATCGTCACCAGCGAGACCTATCAGCAAGCCTCCCACGTCGGCCCAGAGAGGGAAGCCGACCCAGAGAATCGTTTCCTCAGCCGCGGTCCACGCTTTCGCATGCCCTCCTGGATGCTGCGCGATCAGGCCCTGGCCGTCTCGGGATTGCTGCAAACAAAGCTCGGGGGCCCGGCTGTGAAACCTTACCAGCCTGAGGGCATTTGGGAGGAGGCGACCTTTGGCAAAAAGAGCTACGTCCAGGATCATGGCGATGCCCTTTACCGCCGCACCCTCTACACGTTCTGGCGACGCATCGTCGGTCCCACAATGCTCTTTGACAATGCAGCGCGCCAGACCTGCACGGTGAAAAGTGTGCGCACCAACACGCCTCTCCACGCCCTGGTGACGATGAACGAGACCACCTTTGTCGAGTGCGCCCGAGCGCTGGCCGAGCGTGTGGTGTCAGAAAAAGGGGGGAACGACGAAACCGCAACGCAGCAGATGTTCCAGCTCGTCACCTGCCGACCTCCCAATGCCGACGAGACTCAGGTGCTGCTGCGTCGGCTGAAGAACTTCCGTGAACAATTCCACGCTCAGCCAGCCTCCGCAGAGGCGCTCTTGAAGGTGGGCGAGTCACGGGCACGGATCGACCTGCCTGCTGCTGAAAAGGCCGCCTGGACCAGTCTCGGCCTCCTGCTGCTGAACCTGGATGAAACGCTGACCAAAGAGTGAGCCAAAGATGAAGTCTCCAAGAGGTTGAGAACGAGAGGTCCTTCAAGGATTCCTGCCCAGACAACGCGGCAGCGTCCTGGAGTGCTCCAGCCCTCTGGAGCTTTCGAAGGCTGAGAGAGGCGAGTCGCTCAAGAGCCGTTGCAGGCCTAGCAACACCGATTGCGAAAGAGCTTGGAGAATCGAATGGACCAACGAAAGCGCTGGAGGCCCAGCGCACTCCAAAACGCAAGCGCGACCTTGCCCTGAAAAAGCTTCAAGCACGCGGCAGCGTCCTGGAGTGCTCCAGTCCTCTGGAGCTTTCGCAGGCCAAGCGACGCTGATGACTGAAGAGCCGATGAAGGCCAAGAGTGACCCGACGGGTGAAAACACCTCTTCGACCGGGACCAACGGGTCTCCGACAGCGTCGGCGTGCCTCTC
>JAIXVB010000041.1 GCA_027483245.1 Verrucomicrobiaceae bacterium
ACCGGCACACTGAAAGAAGGCGTGACCGCGACGGATCTGGCGCTGCATTGCACGCAGATGCTGCGCAAGCACGGCGTGGTGGGCAAATTTGTCGAGTTCTACGGTCCAGGCGCTGAAATCCTGCCGCTGCCAGACCGCGCCACGATTGCCAACATGGCTCCCGAATACGGTGCCACGATGGGCTTCTTCCCGATCGACGAAGAGTGCGTCAACTACCTGCGCGGCACCGGTCGCAGCGAAGAACTCTGCGCGACCTTCAAAAACTACTACACCGCCCAGGGCATGTTCGGCATCCCGAAAAAAGGCGAGGTGGAATACACCAGCGACCTCACGTTGGACCTCGGCGAGATTCAGCCCTCCGTGGCTGGACCTAAGCGCCCGCAGGACCGCATCACCGTGGCTGACTTGAAGACCACTTGGAACGAAATCCTGGTCAAGCCAACCCCAGGCGGCTACGGCAAAACGCCTGAGCTGGGTTCCAGTGAAGCCGCAGAAGTGCCTGCCACTCTCGACGGCGTTTCCGATGCCTCGAACTTTGCGCAAGCCTTCGGTGCCCAGGAAGGGGTCGTCACGGAAAGTTCTGACCATGCCGCATACCCGCTCTATGAGGTCACGGTGGACAGCAAGGCCGGTGAAAAAGATGTGATCACTCACGGCAGTGTGCTCATCGCCGCCATCACGAGCTGCACGAACACCAGCAATCCGAGCGTCATGCTCGCTGCGGGTCTGTTGGCTCAAAAGGCGAATGCCAAAGGCCTGACCGTGAAACCTGCGGTGAAAACCAGCCTTGGACCTGGCAGCCGCGTGGTGACGGATTATCTGAACAAGACCGGTCTCCAGGTCGAACTCGACAAGCTTGGTTTCCAAACCGTCGGTTATGGTTGCACCACTTGCATCGGCAACTCGGGTCCTCTCGATGCCGGCATTGAAGACGTGGTGAAGGCCGAAGACATCGTGGCGGCCAGCGTGCTTTCCGGGAATCGCAATTTTGAAGCGCGTGTGCATCAGAGCATCAAGGCGAACTTCCTCATGAGCCCGCCGCTCGTCGTGGCCTACGCCATCGCAGGCACGGTGGACATCGACCTCAGCCAGGATGAGATCGTTCCTGGGTCTGGAGTGTTCCTGAAAGACATCTGGCCCACGCTCCAGGAAATCCAAGACGCTCTGAAGTCTGCTCTTTCCCCTGACGTCTTCCGCGCGCTCTACACGGACTTTGCCAGCCAGAACCCAAAATGGAATGAGATCCCCGGCTCCACCGGCCTCGTTTATGACTGGAACGAAAAGAGCACTTACATCCAGCATCCGCCGTTCTTTGAAGACTTCAGCATGGACCCTCGCGACATCGTCGAGATCGTCGATGCCCGTCCTCTCGGCATCTTTGGTGACAGCGTCACGACGGACCACATCAGCCCAGCGGGTGCCATCAAGAAGACCAGCCCGGCTGGCCGCTTCCTTGGTGAAAATGGAGTCGCTCAATCCGACTTCAACAGCTACGGCAGCCGTCGCGGCAATGACCGCGTGATGACCCGTGGCACCTTCGCCAACGTGCGCATCAAGAACCTCATGCTTGGTGGTAAGGAAGGTGGCGATACCCTCCTGCAACCTGCGGGCACTGAGATGAGCATCTATGACGCCGCCACAGCCTACATGGCTGAAGGCACGGCGAGCATCATCATCGGCGGTGAAGACTACGGCATGGGCTCCAGCCGTGACTGGGCTGCCAAAGGCACGCGTTTGCTCGGGGTGAAAGCCGTCATCACCAAGTCCTTTGAGCGCATTCACCGCAGTAACCTCGTGGGCATGGGCGTCTTGCCGTGCAATTTCAAGGACAAGGCCGATTACGACAAGGTGAAGGATCTCTCCGATGCGACCTTCAGCATCCTGGGCATCTCGAATGACACCAAACCGCAGAGTGAGGCCACGCTGCGGGTGAAAAAGTCTGACGGCACCAGCTTTGACATCCCTCTCCTGGTCCGCATCGACACTCCTGTCGAAATCGACTACTACCGCGCGGGTGGCATCCTGCCATACGTGCTCGCCCAGATCCTCCGCGCGAATGCCTAATTCGCACTGGGCTAGTTAGAGCCTGCTTCAAAACCTGCATTTTCAGTCTCAGTGGTTCAAAGCTCTGAGGATGAAGTGCAGGTTTTTTGTGTCTGGACTGGCCAATTGACAGCCTTCTTACAACCCACTTACCAGCGGCTGACACATTGAGGTCAGGATGTGGCAGAATCCATGCAGGTGAAGGAAGCAGCGCTTCTCCAACCGCAGATTTCAGTTCGTGGGTTGTCCTTCTTGGCTGTTGGTGACCTTTTGAAAACTTCAGGGCAGACCGAGTGGTCTGCCCTGAATTCGTTTAACTGCGAAGGCCGCGTTTCATCACTACGAGGGCATCCCCAGGCATCAGCATGGCCGTGGGGCTGGGATTCAGATCGGTGCCGCCTTCTTTGCGTAAAATGGCGACGGTGAGCAATCTCCCACCCGCTTCTTTTTCGACATCTCCTACCCGACGATGCAACCAAGGCGAGCTCGGGCCGATTTCGATCTCTTCCATGTCCAGACCGAGCTCGCTGAGGTGATGCTCGAACTCGATGCTGGATTTGGTTTTGTTGCCGAGCAACTCGCGTGCATTGGGGTGCAGGATGAGGTGGGCGATGCGGTCAGCACCGATGTGAGCTGGCAGCACGACTCGATTGGCTCCAGCCTGCAACAGCTTGCGTTCTGTCGAGGGCACTTCACCTCGAGCGATGATCTGGATGCTGGGATTCATGTTCCGCGCGCTGAGAGTGATGAAGACATTGGCGGCGTCATTGGGCAACACGGTGGCGAGAACTCTTGCGCGTCCGATGCCCGCAGCACGCAGCACCGATTCATCCGTGGCTTCACCCTGAAGGGTCAGCCATCCCGCCTCACGCGCTTCGGCCACACGCCCGGCGTCCTGATCTAAAATGAGGAAAGGAATGCCGCCTTCCAGCAATTGACTGGCGATCATGCGCCCGATGCGGCCAAAGCCACAGATGATGGCGTGGTTCTTGAGTTTCTCGATTTCGTTTTCCATGCGTCTGCCTCCCATTGCCCGTTGAATTTGTGCCTCTGTCAGCCACTGCACCAGGGTACCGGTGATGAAGATGATGCCGGTGCAGCCGAGAACGATCAGCGCCATCGTCCAGGCTCGCAGCCACGGTTCCGTGATCGGTCTCACCTCACCAAAGCCGACGCTGAAGGCGGTGATGACCACCATGTAGAGCGCATCGCCCCATGACCAACCCGCAACTCGATAGCCCACGGTGAACACGACCATGACCCCTGCGACAAAGGCGGCAGCATAAAGAATGTTGGTCTTGGGTCGGCTACGAGCGATGGGCATTTAGATAAGCGAAACCTTTGCTAAGCCAGAGCTGTGCCAGCTTGCCCAGACTTCCAAGTTCACCACCAGCTACCGATGTTGTCATCCCAGGTCTTCGGATCACGGTCGGGGCCGGAGGAGAAGATGATGATGGAAGAGCTCAAAAACTCTAGAGCACTGGCTCGGTGTTTAAAAATGGCCTCCGGGCGGCGTTCTGGGTTGGGGATGCGATTATCGCCGTCGGCGTCGATCAGGAGGTAATACATCTCACCCCAAAGATCGGTCAGAGTGGTGGTTGAAGAAATGGGTTGGTCCTTCTCCTTTAGCCCTGTCAGTCCATGCTTGCCATCGAGAGCAATCGGCAGATCGATGAACTTGATGGCGCGAGGATTGGATTCTTTGTCTTGCCCGAGCAGTGATTGGAGCAGAACACCCTCGGTGCGGAGGAACTGCGTTTCTGATGGTGGAACAGGGTATCGGTCATACGCCGTTTTGAAAAGGTTCATGGCCA
Organism: Verrucomicrobiaceae bacterium; assembly: GCA_027483245.1. GTDB lineage: Bacteria > Verrucomicrobiota > Verrucomicrobiia > Verrucomicrobiales > Verrucomicrobiaceae > Prosthecobacter. Next base: position 3,858 of record JAIXVB010000041.1, read on the forward strand.
CTTTTATGTCTTTGGTCATGCCTTTCACGCTGATGCCAGTATGGCCTCTTACAGACCTCACGATTATCGAAAATGCATACGATAAAACCAAGCAAAAGATGCCGAGGGCGGCAATGATCCAAAACACCCTATAGAATGACTTCAGCATTAGGGCTGCATGTCCCTGCCTTTTGGATATCTGATGATCATCGATTTCCATGTCATGACTCTACCAGACACGATCAGCCTGGGTCGAGAAACAAAAAGGAGTGAAGGCTTCACGCCCTCACTCCAAAGATATTGAATTGCTGTCGCTGGAACCTATCGGCGCTACTTTAATCCAGCAGAAGCCACGAGGCCCTCTTCAGCCACGACTTTGCCGGCCAGTTCGGGTTTGCAGTCGCCTTTCAACTCGTCGCGGAACTTCTTGATGAAACTTTGGGTCGGCCATGAGGAAGCTTCACCGAAGGCACAGATGGTTTTGCCTTCGATCTGATTGGCCACGGTTTCCAGGGTGTCCACGTCATCAGGGCTAGCTTTGCCATCGACGATGCGGTCGCTGATCTTCTTCATCCACAGGCTGCCTTCGCGGCACGGGGTGCACTGACCGCAGCTCTCGTGGGCGTAGAAGTTGTTCAGATTGTTGATGACCCAGGTCATGCTGCGGCTGTCATCCATGATGATGACGCCACCGGAACCTGCCATGGTGCCGCATTGGGCCATGGTATCGAAGTCCATGGGAATGTCCCAAATGGTGAGTTCGCGTCCGTCCTTGAGTTTGAATTTTTCATCGGCGCGCAGGACTTTGGAGGAACTGCCGCCAGGAATGATGGCCTTCAGCTTGCGGCCCGGTTTGAGGCCACCGCAGAGGTCGTTGATGACTTCTCCCATGGTGACTTTGCCGACTTCGACTTCGTAGTAGCCCGGCTTTTGCACGTCGCCACTGACGCAAAGGATGCGTGTGCCGGTGTTGTTGGCCGTGCCGAGTTTGGCATACTCCGCTCCGCTCATCTGGAGGATGTGCTTCACGTGGCAGAGGGACTCGACATTGTTCACGATCGTCGGGCTCATGTAGAGACCGAGGGCCGCAGGGAAATAGGGCGGCTTGATGCGCGGGTAGGGGCGCTTGCCTTCCAGGGATTCGATCAAACCTGTCTCCTCTCCGCAGATGTAGGCACCGGCACCGCGATGCACGTAGATCTCGCAGTCAAAGCCGGATCCGAGGATGTCTTTGCCGAGGAAACCTTTGGCCTTGGCCTCGGCGATGGCCTTTTCCACGATCTTGGCGGCGTGGGGGAACTCTTCGCGGATATAGATGTAGGCAAGCTTGGCGTTGACGGCGAAGCAGGCGATCGTCATGCCTTCGATCAACTGATGCGGGTCCTGATGCAGGATGTAGCGATCTTTGAAGGTGCCAGGCTCGGATTCATCGGCATTGCAGATGAGATAGACGGGCTTGGTGTTCGTCGGCGGGATGAAGCCCCACTTCATGCCGGTGGGGAAACCTGCACCGCCTCGACCGCGCAGTCCGCTGGCCTTGACCTCATTGATGATGGCGCTTTTTTCCATCTTCAGAGCGACTTTGAGCTGCTCATAACCGCCGTCATTCAGGTAACAATCGATGGACGCATCGTAACCGACGCGGTCGATGTTCTTGAAGATCAGACGCTTCTCACGGGAATGAGGCTCTTTGCCGGGGAGATACTGGACTGCCATAAGTTCAGTATCCAACTACGAAAGGGAGCGGCAAGCGGGTTTGTGAAAAATTTCACAAGCTGGCGACAGGGCAGCGCCAGGGACGGTGGTGAAGGTTTTGCGGCCAAACAGGCGGTTTTACTCGGAAGGCTTGGCGTCTGCCAGCCGCCGCAGGATGAAAATGCAGCCCAGCGCATTGTCTGCAATGATGAGCTTATTGCCATCGGGGCTGATCGTCAGGGCCCCAGAGGCAAGTTGGCCAAATCGATCCGCGATGACTTCGACCTCAAAGACATCGAGTTTATCCCCAGGAACCAGTCGCAGGATGCGCTGAGCTGGGCCGCCGCCGGGCAGGGAAGAGCCCTCCGCTGCGTAGAGATCCCGGCTCTGAGGATCAGCCACGAGCGCGCTGGGATCGCGGATGGGCTGGGAGACCGTGCAGCCGATGAAACCACGGCCCTGCCAACGGATGAGGCGGTCGGTGGTGTCTGCAGACGTGACCTCCGAATGGGCTCCGTAGCCAGCGTTGCGATTGAAAATGTAAACGCCGCCCTGACCGATCGTCACATCCACCGGCCCAGTGAGCAACTCCTTGTCCTCCCCAAGCAAGGTCAGCGGGGCATCGGAGTCCGCTCGCCCCTGCCAGAGGCTGCCTCGTCCTTTGTAGTCGCCACGACCGGAGTCCACGACGAGCAGGTCACCTGCCTTCAGCGGCAGATCCGGCGGAAAGCTCCCGGCGCGCACAAAGTCCACGGCCTCCAGACTGCTGTGACGTCCATCGGCATAGGTGAGCCATGGCAGGGGCTGCAAATCGGCCGTGGCCCGGCCGAGCCGACTGCCCTCGGGCGGAAAGGGGTCCGTCCAGAAGATCATGCCCGTGTTGGGGTCCGTGTAGGCCCGCCAGCTGCCGCGCCTGGTTTCCAGGGGAAAAGGGCTGGCTTGGTAACCCTGATCCGTTTTTCGCCAACGGGTGGCCTGGGGCGCAGCCGCGTCGCGGAAGGCGATGCCCAAGATCGAGCCGTCAGCCATCAGGTGCGCGTTGCGGTGATTGCGCCCGCATTCAATGACGGAGTCGAGAGCCCAGTGGTCACTGAGCAGACGTGGGGTGGTGGCGACATCCAGGCCATGGTCGGCGGCCTCTTTGGTGGAGAGCAGGGGAATGCCCTGAAGCGTTACCGACACGGAGGGACGCCGAGGCAGCATCAGGCCCGTGGCCGCGATGACCACCAGACTGACCACGCCCAGCCCTAGAAACCGGGTTTTTCGACGCGATCGGCGCGCAGGTTTCTCCGGCAACGGCCCTGTCGTCATCAGGCGCATGAGTTCGGCGCCTTTGCAAAAAGGAGCCAGTTGAGTGGCCACGATCAGGGCTGAGGCGGGCCGCAGATCACGCTCCAGGGCCATCATCCGATCACACAGCAGAGCCAGGGCTGGCGGCAAACCTTTGCGTACGTTGGCCACGGGTGGGGGCGCGGTGTGGGTGATGCGCCGCATGCGTGCCACCATTGATTCATCGCCCCCGCCTTCATGGGGCGCGCGGCCTGTCAGCAGACGGAAAAGCGTCGCTCCGAGACCATACACATCGGCTTGGGCATCGACTTCAGCCGGCGTGGCGATCTGCTCAGGCGCTGTGTAGTCCAAAGTGCCGCGAAACTCCGTGCTGATGGCCTCTTGATCCTCTGTGGTCACCAGATCAGAGAGGCCAAAGTCCAACACCTTGAGCCGTGTGGGATCGCCCAGACTGGTGGCCTCGTTATCGATCGAAAGCATCAGGTTTCCAGGTTTCACATCCCGATGCACCAGACCGCGCTCATGCGCATAATGCAGTGCCAAAGCCGCCTGCCGCACCATTTCACAGGCTTCAGCGACTGGGAGCGGGCCCTGTTGCCGAGACAAAGTGTTCAGATCCAGTCCCTCGACAAATTCCATCAGGATAAACCAATGGCCCTCGCGCTCGCCTGCATCGTAAGCCCGCACGATTCCTGGGTGATCCAGCCGTCCCACCGCGATCATCTCACGCTCAAATCGCGCCACCGCCTGCGGGGACTGACGCGCGAGCAGGGGATCGAGAAACTTCAGCGCCACTGAGCGGCGGAGACGCCGATGCTCCGCACGAAACACGGTCCCAAACCCACCTCGGGCCACCTTTCCCTCCATCCTCAGCTCAGGAAACAAGCGCTCGACCTCCTCATCATCCACCTCCTCCGGATCGGCGGCGAGAGAGAGTGCACAGCGCGGGCAGAGCCGCCCCCCAGGACCCATCCGCAACGGCGCACCGCAATCGGAGCAGTGGGCAGGTGTGCTCGGTAGAAGGGTTGAATTGGACATGAGACAATGCGGCGTGGAAAACACACCCCATCCTAATTACGAAAATGACGAGAGCAGGTAACGCAGTTCGTCCTGAACCTCCTCGTGCGTGGTCACCGTGGAGGCGACTTCATCACGCATGGCTTCGGCGTAGCGACGACGCAGACGGGTGATCGCCGTTTTAAAGGCCGCCTTGCTGAGGCCCAAGCGAGCCGCAGCGATCTCCAGGTCATCCACCACCGAGGCTCCGGTGATGCGTGGGAAAGCTTCAGCAAACAATGCCTCCTTTCCCTCGCGCCGGCACTCCTCACTCAGACGCAATGCCGCACGATCCAGCACCGCCGTCGCCCAGGCACGATCATAGGCCAGTTCAGGCGAGATGGCGAGGCCCGCCTCGGCCTGCCAGTTTTCCTCCGCTGCCGCCATGTCCAGCGAGAAGACACAGGCCTGCCCGCCGCGCTTTTGCGCCTGGCTCGCGCGTGTGGTGTCCTGTTCCAGGTGCCGCATCGTCGTCAGCATCAGTGTGCGGAAGCGTCCTTTGGCAGGGTCAGCACTGGCCAGCAGCCTCCCATCCATCAGCCGGACAAAGAAATCCTGGACCAAATCTTGAGCGTCTTCATGGGTTCGCCCACTGCCGCGGAGGTAGGCGTAGAGAGGCATCCAATACGCTTTGCAGACAGCCTCAATGGCACTCTTCCGCTCTCCTTCAGTGCCTTGGGTGGCACGGAGGATGACACTCCATTGAGTCTTGGAAAAGCGTTCTTGCGGCGTCTGAGGAAGCTCGTACTGCACGTTGCCCGACATTGGCGGAAAGCTCTTCCCGTGCAAGACGTGAAGCAAAATCTTTAAAGGTGATCAAGATTAAAAAA
>JAIXVB010000604.1 GCA_027483245.1 Verrucomicrobiaceae bacterium
TAAAATTCCTGAGGGCTGAGTTTTTCAAGCTCGCGCAGTTCTTTGACTCCGAAGCGCTCCAGCATCTGCTCCTCTTCCGTCATGGTTGGGGCCGTCTTGATGATGGCGATCGTTTCCTTTTGTTTCCGATCCAGCGAACTCGGCAGCAGCATGTCAGCAGCAGTTTTCCACTCCTGGGTGACCACGCTCGTGAGGTATTTCTTCACCAGAGCAGCACAAGGATGGTCCAGAGGAAGCTGGGCGCTCCAGGCTGAGCCAGTCAGCGCGAGGAAGCTCAGGGCCAGGGAGAGACGAAACAGGGAAGGGGCAGAATGCATAGAGTCAGCTTTGACCCGCGAGGACGCGGAATGTTCGGGCGAGTTTCTAGCCCGCGCGTTCTTCCCCGTCAAATGGAGAAACCCCCAGTCAGCAAAGAGCGCTCCTAAAAGCCCTTCCAAGACATCTTTGCTCGAATCCTGGCCATGACTGTGCAAGGTGCCTGCGATGGTGCGAATCCTGGCCTGTCTTTCTCTCTTCTTTTGCGTTCTGCTCTCCAGTTCCTGCGTGGCCGTTCGGTATCAGCGTTTGCCTGCTGAGGTGCCACCGGTGCACAGTGCTGCCTTTGAAAAAGAAATGGCCCGTGTGGTCAAGACACCCTGGGTCGATGGCAATGCGATTCAGACCCTGATCAATGGGCGAGCGTTTTTTCCCGCCATGCTCACCGCCATCCGTCAGGCGCGGCAGACCGTGACCTTTGAGACCTTCATGTGCGTGGACAGTCAGCCCGTGGCCGATTTCACCCAGGCTTTTTGCGAGCGCGCCCAGGCTGGGGTCAAAGTTCACGTCATCCTGGATGCTCTCGGCTGCGTGGATTATGGCAAAGCTCATCTCGAGCGCATGAAGGCCGCTGGGGTGGACCTGCACTTTTACAGCCCTTTTCGCCCTTGGAATCCCGTGCGTTACAATCACCGAACCCATCGCCGAGTACTCGTTGTGGATGGCGTGGTCGGGTATGTCGGTGGTGCCGGTCTGGCCTATGCGTGGGACAGCGATGCTGAAAATCCGCTGCGCTGGCGTGATACGCAGTGGCAGTTGCACGGACCGGTGGTGCGGCAGTTGCAGGAGAACTTTAACGACAACTGGCAGGAACTGACCGGACAGCGTCTGACGGGCCCCGCTTACCTGCCGCCGCTTGAGAAGGAAGGCTCCCTGCGGGCACAGATGGTCCTGGGCTCACCCGAAAAACACGGGGAGACCATCGGCAGCAGCTATCGCCTCGCCATTCGTGCGGCGCGTCAGTCACTGATCATCGCCCACGCCTACTTCATCCCCGATCGTGTCATCACTCAGGAACTGCTCGCCGCCGTGCGTCGGGGAGTGCGTGTGCAGCTCATCCTTTCCGGCAAACACACCGACATGCCCATCGCCCGCGCGGTGGCTCAGCCAGAGTTGAAACGTTTGTTAGCCGCCGGTGTCGAGATTCAGGAATTCCAGCCCTGCAACCTTCATGGCAAGCTGGTGATTGTTGATGACTACCTCACCATCGCAGGCTCCGGCAACCTCGATCAGCGCTCTTTTTTCATCAACGATGAGAACAATCTCCACGTGCTCAGCGCCGCCTTTGCTCGTGAGCAACAACGCATGTGTGATCAGGATTGTGCCCGCAGCAAACGCCTCAGCGCCGCCGACCTCAAACGCACCTGGGGCCGCACCTTGCAGGGCTTCTTCGGGCGTTGGATCGCTTATCAGCTCTGAACGCCAAGGTTGGGCTTCAAGGTAGGGCGCTTGCTCTGCAAGCGCCGAGCGTCTGAGGCCGAGAGATCCGATGAAGAAGAATGATGGGCAGGCAGCGTGAGACCCGACGGCGGCGGCTGAGGGACCAGCCGCCCTACCTCATCCCTGCGCGCTGAGGTCTTTGTTGAAGAAGACCTTGATGTATTTCATGCCTTTGTGGTCATCGAAGCCACGCTCCAGCACGGGATCATGTTCGGTGGAGAGGGTCGATTTGACATGGATCTCCACGCCGGTGTCGAGCTTCAACACGGCGTTGATGCGTTTCTTCGCCTTGGTCACGTCTTTCTTGGAGATCTCGAAGCTGGTCTCGAGCGGTTGTCCCTGCTCCTCCTCCATGCGGGTGCGATGTTCGTTGAATTTGGCGACGGCTTCGGGCGTTTTCAGGACCTCGTTTTCGAAGTCCTTGAGATCGAAGTTTTCGCGCTCCTCGAAGTATTCCAAGGTGTCGCGTGCGGCATTGCAGGTCTCCCAAGGCGGGGTGTCTTCGGAGGGCTGTTCTTCTTCGACACAGGACACGGCCATCTTGGCGTACGCATTGGTCAGGAAGGCTGCATCAGGCACTGCGGTCACGCCCAAGAAATCACGCACCCAGAAGCGTGAATCACTGCCGCTGCGGTCAAAGGTGAGCACGTAGTAGCCCTTGGTCGGCCAGTAATCGAGAATCAGGCAGCCCTTGTCGATCTTGTCAGGATTGATGCCCTGCTCGGTGGAGAGGTGCAGGTCGCCGTCGCGAGTGGAGATGCTGAGAAAGGGCACGACACTCTCCGACTTCAGGATGCACAGTCCCTGGACGAGCTCCCCTTCGATGTGAACTTCTTTGAGATGAGCAATGCAGAGGTCACCGGCCTTGATGTTCGGGTGATTCGATTTGGAGTAGAGACGTTTGGCGATCTCGACACCTCTTTCGAGCAGGCCATCTTCGGAAGCGAAGATCGCTTTCACACAGGTGTTCATCTCGTGCTGATCGAGCGAGGAATGGTGGGTGAAACGATGGGCGATGAGGTTTTTGAAGGGCTTCAAAAAGATCGCCGTGAGTGTCGGTTGATCGGCTTCAGCGATTTCGAAAACCTCCTTCGAAGTGACCAGCGGCTCCTCGCGCTGAGGGTTGCCGATTTTGGCGAGGACGACACGGGTGGCTGTTGCGGTGTTGAGGCGGAGCTTGACGGACATGGGGGGGCGGAGAGTAGAAAGGAAACGCTGCGCGCAAAGGCTTTCGTGGAGGCATTTCAGGCAGGCTCGTGCGGATTGCCTGCGTCGCTCGCCAAGATGGATCGGGAGGTGTCGCTTTTTTCGTTCGCCATTGGAGAGAGAAGGCCTTAAATCCGCCTTGAAACTGCACCCCACGTTTATGAGCGATAATTCACAACCTGATTTCACCAGCGCTCCGGCGCACGATCCCTTCCAAGCTGCCAAGGCAAGCGCCATGAAAGCCGCTGAAGAGCTGCGCGCTGCGGCTGCCCAAAAGGCCACCGAACTGCGCGGTGCGGCGGAGGCCCGCGCGCATCAGTTCAAATCGGTCGCTGAACAAAAAGCGGCGGACCTGAAGTCTGAGTTCGGCGGGAAAGCCGAGGAATTCCGCGAATATGCGGATGACGCTTTCGGTCAGGCCAAGGTTAAATACAACGATGTCATGACCGAGGCTGAAAACCTCGCCCGTGAGAAGCCACGTCAGGCGTTGATGACGGCCTTTGGTGTCGGCCTTCTGTTGGGTCTTTTGCTGCGTCGCTAATCTTAGCGGCTGCCCCACCCATTCACGATCATGATGGACACCGAGGTCTCGCGGGTGAAGTCGCTGCTCCGTGCCTTGGCACTGTATGCGGAGGCCCGCGGTCGGCTGCTGCAGATCGAGGCCCAGGAAGCAGGCGTGCGCTTGAGCGCGATCCTGATCCTGTCGGTCATGCTCTGCGGCTTTTTATTGTTTGGCTGGATGCTGGCTCTGCCGGCGCTGGTCTGGCTGGTGGCGGAGTGGCAGGGCTGGCCCTGGTGGCGGGTGGCGCTCGGCGCGGCCGCTGCGCACCTTTTCTTCGCTTTCATCTTGGTTTTATCTCTGAAGTCCCGGCTGCGTCGGCTGCGGGTCTTTGAAGAGACATTTCATCAATTTCAAAAGGACCGCGAATGGATCGGCAACCCAGACTGAAGGCACTGACGGCTAAAGAGCAGGCGCTCAAAGACCTTGATGTCGCCCGTGCGCTTCTCGGCAATCATTTGCATCTCGCCACGGAGGAATTGAACCCTCGTGTGATCCTCCGCCGTTCCCTGCGGGAGCACACTTGGGTCTGGATCGCGGGGGCTGGCATCGGGGGGCTCTTGCTCGTCAGATCCTTGTTGCCATCGCGTGCGCCCAAGTTTGGGCGTGACAACTTTGACGCTTCCGCTACAAAAAGCGGCCTTATTGCGCTTATTCTCTCGCCCATGCTGGTCATGGCGCGGCAGGCTGCGGTGAAATACGGAACTGAATTTCTTCAATCTTACCTGACCCAACATCTCTCCAGGCCTGAGGGTGACCGCCCTCAGGCGTGATCTACCCCTCATGTCTGACCAAGCTGCCCCTCCTCAAGATCTCGTGCCCGTGCTGGGTTCCGTGGACGATTATCTGCGTTTCTGCATGCAGTATGATGCCTCTGATCTGCATCTCGCCACGGCCTCCCTGCCCATCTGGCGCCGATACGGGAACCTGACGCCGATCTGGAACAATTCGGCCATGCTCACGGCCGAGGACACCCGTCGTCTGGCCTATGGCTTTCTCACCGAGAATCAGATCCATCAGTTGGAGACCAAGGGCGACGTGGACTTCGCCTATTCGCCTGAGTTTGGTCGCTTCCGCGCTTCGGTCGTCCAGCAGCGTTTGGGCATCGACATCACCTTCCGTCTCATCACCACCAACATTCGATCGGTGGAGGAGCTGGGCCTGCCTGACATGGTGCGCACCTTGATCCGTTATCACAACGGCCTCGTGCTCGTCACGGGTCCGGTGGGTTGCGGAAAATCGACCACGCTGGCTGCTCTGGTGGATGAGATCAATAAAGAGCGCCAGGACCACATCATCACCCTGGAAGACCCGATCGAATACGTGATCACGCCGAAAGGCTGCCACGTGAACCAGCGTGAAGTGGGCACCCACACGGACTCCTTCGCCGCAGCCCTTCGCGGTGCTCTCCGTGAAGATCCGGACATCATCATGGTCGGTGAAATGCGCGACCTGGAGACCATCTCCCTGGCCATCACCGCTGCGGAAACGGGTCACTTGGTGTTGGGCACCCTGCACACCGGGAACTCTGCTCGCACCCTGGATCGTGTGCTGGACGTGTTCCCGCCCGATCAGCGGGATCAGATTCGCATCATGGTGTCGGAGTCCCTGCGTGGCATCATCTCTCAGCAGCTGGTGCCGAAAAAAGATGGCAATGGCCGTGCGATGGCGCTGGAGCTTCTGGTCAATACCCCGGCGGTGGCCAGTTGCATTCGCGATGGCAAAACTTTCATGCTCAATGGCGTCATGCAGACCGGTAAAAACGTCGGCATGATCACGATGGATGAGTCCCTGCGCAATCTTTACACGAAAGGCCTCATCAGCCGCGAAGAGTGCGAGTCACGTGCTGAAGACAAGCAGCAGATGAAGATCTTTTTCCAGAGTTAAGACCTGCCATCTGGCCCCCTCTTTTTTCAATTTCATCTCACTTTTTGTTACGCCATGCCAATCATCGACGCCTACTTCCAGCAGCTCATCGAGCTGGGTGGTTCTGACCTTCACCTCAGCCAGGGCCAGCCTCCCAAGGTCCGTGTCCACGGTAGCATCAAACCCATCGCCGAGACCGTGCTCAACGACTCCACGATGGAGACCATGATGCGCGAAATTTGCGAGCCTCGCGCCTGGGAACGTTACCAGGAAAAGGGCGACCTCGACTTCGCTTATGAGATGGACGCCGAGCATCGTTTCCGCTGCAACTATCTGAAGCAGCAAAACGGATACGGGGCTGTCTTTCGTATCATTCCCACCAAGATCGCCAGCCTCGAGCAACTCGGCATCCCTGCGGTGGTGAAGGAATTTGGCCACATGCGCAGTGGTCTGGTCCTGGTCACGGGCCCCACCGGTTCGGGCAAATCCACGACGCTGGCCGCCCTACTGGATTACATCAACACGAACTTCCGCCGCCACATCATCACCGTGGAAGAGCCGATCGAGTTCGTGCACAAAAACAAAAAAAGCATCATCACCCAGCGTGAGGTGCCGATCCAGACACCCACCTTCGCCGATGGTCTCCGCGCGGCCTTGCGTCAGGATGCCGACATCGTGCTCGTGGGGGAAATGCGTGACTTGGAAACCATCTCGCTCGCGCTCACTGCGGCTGAGACGGGTTTGCTCGTCTTCGGCACCCTGCACACGAACAATGCCCGCAAGACCGTTGACCGTATCATTGACGTGTTCCCCGCCGACCAGCAGAGTCAAGTGCGCACCATGCTCGCGGCCTCGCTGAAAGGCGTGGTCGCTCAGTTGCTCATGAAAAAGGCCGACGGCAAAGGCCGTGTTGCCGTGAATGAAATCATGGTCTCCACCCCTGCGGTCGGGGCCATCATTCGTGAAGGTGCCACCCAGAAGCTCTACGACGTCATCATCGGCGGAAAAGCTCAGGGCATGCAGTTCATGGACGACTCCATCTGGCAAAAGCTGCGCGACGGCTACGCCACGCCGATGGAAGCCTACATGAAGGCCATCGACAAAGGTCGCTTCAAAGCCTTCCTGCCGCCTGAAGAACAGGCCCTGGCCAATGCCGGCGGTGGCGAAGCCAAGAAATAAGAGACGGGCAAAGCGACTCCATCTTTTCGAGAACCCAGGCCCTGTGCCTGGGTTTTTCGTTTCGAAAGGCGGCCATAGGCATGAGCCTGAACTTGCGGATCTGTCGAGTCAAACTGACCTCAGGCTAAATTGGATCAAGCTCAGGGTTTCACCCGCTTCATGGTGAAGGTGCCCTTGTCCAGCTTGCACTCGTAGCACGCGCTGAAGCGATCGCCCTTCACCGTGCCACCATACGTGTAAAGGCCACCTGCCCACTTTGGCATCTGATGCTGCCCCGTGAACGACCATTGATCCTTGGCACCCTTCACCGCCTTCACCCGATGATCGACCCGATAGGCTCCGCTGAGGATGCCCGCCCACGTGGCGTGGTAGTGAAAACTGTGGTCACCCTCCGCATTCTTCGCCGGTCCCACCACACTGCGCAGCCGGCCATGATGCCCATTGACCGCACTCTCCCAGGTGCCCTCCCACGCTCCCTCAACACTGGGTTTCGGTCCCGCCATCCGAGCTGATTTCCATTCCCGTTTGAAGGACAACGAGCAGGATGAAAGCAGGCAGGTGAGGAGAAGAGCTGAAAGAATACGTGTCATGCGGCATCAACGTTGGAACTCACCGATTTCGAGCAAGCAGAAGGTAAAAGGGGTATGAGAAAAGGGAAGAAGCAGAGCGTCGCAGGGGCTTTCCAGCCTGGAAGGGGCAGACGCGGCTTTGTGCAGTCTTCTCTTCAGTAGGTCCCATGGGTCCCAGGCGACCCAGTCTGAATATGGCCCAAAAGAGGAACACTCTGAGCCTGGAGGTCACCTTTTGAGCTCTATCTCATTCAAGAAATAGCCCAGATTCGGTCAGACGGAGGAAAGGATTGGCGGGACCGAGGACGGGTTCGGCGCGACGGAGGACGGGATTGGTGACACGGAGGACGGGATTGGTGAGACGGAGGACAGGTGCAGGCGTGACGGAGGACGGGCTCGGCGCGACCGAGGACGGGATTGGTGAGACGGAGGACAGGTTCAGGCGCGACGGAGGACAGGGTTCGGCGCGACGGAGGAAAGGATTGGCGGGACCGAGGACGGGTTCGGCGCGACGGAGGACAGGGTTCGGCGCGACGGAGGAAAGGATTGGCGGGACCGA
>JAIXVB010000632.1 GCA_027483245.1 Verrucomicrobiaceae bacterium
CCAGAGTTTTGCGCGAGAAGATGGGAAGCCTTCCATTAAGAGATAACAGAAGCCCCTTTCGATAGGGGAAATCTTCATGTCTGAGGCTTTCTGCTAAATTGACGGAATAACCGCAAGAACCTATGCATGATGCCCCTTTTTAGCCCCTTTCAAAAAGCACATGACTGCCGCCCTCCACAATGCTGCGCGATCCATTCTTTTGGGCTCGCTCCTTCTCTTCACCTCGGTCGTTTCGGCGCAGGTGTATGTGTGGGATACTGATCTCGTAACCGCTGGTAGCCAGGATGGCACCGGCACCTGGACGGCAGGGCAACCCAATTGGCGCAATGAGAGTCTGCTGCTGGACAATCAAGTGTGGGTCGATGGCAATGCAGCGGTGTTTGGCTCGGGCAGTGGCTCGGCGGGATTGGTGACCTTGGGTGGTCCGATCATAGTGGGTGGTCTAACATTCAATGCAGCAACGACAGGCAACTACACGCTGGGTGGGGCACAGACACTGACACTGCTGAACTCCGCCGTGACAGTGAATGCAAATGCCACGATCTCCACGGCGCTGGCTGGCAACACGGCCTGGACAAAGTCGGGCACGGGTCAACTGACGCTGAGCGGTGCGGTGGCCAATAATCAAACGGGCACTCTCACCGTGAACCAGGGACGGGTAGAACTGGCGAAGACCGGTGGCATGGCGGCGTTGGCAGGGAATTTGGACATCACGACCGGTGGCTTGGTCACTTTTGTGGCAGGGACCACGAATCAGATCGTCTCGACCGCGAATGTGACTCTGAGTGGCGCTGCGAGTGTGTTCAACGGAATCGGCCCCAATGCTGAAGCCCGACAGATCACCCAGTCCTTGGCTTCACTGAATCTGACAGGAGGAACATTTAACTCGGGAGCCAACTCGGTTTGGAACATTGGCTCGGTGAGCTTTGCTGCTGGTGCTAACAAGTTGTTTGTGGGCAACAGTGGCTCGGTGCAGACCTTTGGCAGCCTGAGTTTGGTGGGCATGAATGGCGCTTCCTCATCGGTCTCCGTGAATAATAGCTTCACGCTTTTTGGCAACGGTGGCATCCGCACCTTGCTGACGATTGGAGCCGGCGGTTTGTCTCTGGATGGCAGTCGCCTTCAACTCGGGAGCGGCACGAATGGCAGTGCTTTGGTGCTGAATGGGGAGGTGACGACGGCTGGAATCACTGGGTCCACTCTTGAGCGTATCGCAGGCACTGGTGTGGCACCCTTCATCGGTCTCAGTGGTGTCGCTGGCACCGTGGAGCGCACCTTTACGATCGCGGGCGGCGGGGCGAATCTGAACGTCTCTCCCATCATCAGCAATGGTTCAGCGACCACGGGATCTCTGATCAAAAACGGCGTCGGCACACTCACCTTCAGTGGTGCAGAGGCGAACACTTACACGGGCACGACGACGATCAATGCAGGCACGCTGACCTTGAGCAAGACCTCTGGTGTCAATGCGGTGGTGGGAAATGTCATCGTTAACACCGGCGGCACCCTGACGTTGAGCACGAATCAACAGATCGCGGATGGTGCTGGGGTTGTCTTCAATGGCGGTGTGTTGAGTGCTTTCACCACAACCGAAACCGTGGCCTTCATCACTCAGAACAGTGGCGGCTTTCAGCTCAGTGGGAACACTGGCCAGCTCAATGTCACGGGCGCGTTGACTTTGGCTGGCGGCAATCAATTCACGCTCAACAGCTCCGTGTCAGCGACACCGCCTAACTGGACCGTTGGCAGTGCGGTGCTGACAGGGGCGGACATTGTGCTCGGGGCGAACAATGGTGCGGGCAATCCAAGAACCTCCCTAACCATTGGCTCGAGTGGACTGACGATGCAGGGGCGCAGCATCACGCTAAATGCGGGCAATGCAGGTGCGGTGCTCCATCTCAATGGTGGCTTCACAGGCAGCGGCACTAACGCCATCAACAATGCCACAGGATCGGGGGTGCAGCCTCTCGTGCAATTGGCCTCCACACAGTCGTTCAATGTGCTGAATGGCACCACCACGATCAGTGCCGAGATCGCAGGGGCAGGTGGAATCGTGAAAGTCGGAAGTGGTCTGCTTCAGCTCACTGGAGCCAATAGCTACACAGGGCCAACCACCGTCTCGAGCGGTACGCTGAGTGTGGCAGCTGTAGCGGGGCGCCTGAATGGCACATCCTCTCTAGCGGTCAACAGCGGTGGCATTTTGCAAAATGGCAGTCCTACCGTGGCGAACAACAATGCAGTCGCGGATCGCATCAATCCGCTCGCCAGCCTGACGCTGGGAAACAGCGTGGGTGGGGGAACGTTCAGATTGCAATCAGCTGCGGCAGGCAGTCACACGCAGACGCTTGATAGCCTCATCATTGGAGGAGTTGGCAACATTGTGTCTGTGTTGGCCAATGCCAGCACCACCGCCACCCTGACTTTTAGCTCCGCCAATCCCTACGTGCGCACCACGGGCAGCGTTAACTTTGTGCAAAATCCAGCGGTGGGTGGCAGCATCGTTTTCACGAATGCACCAAGTGGAGCGGGCAATGTCGTCGGAGGTTTGTTGGCTGGAGCCACGTTGAATGGAACGGACCTCATCGCAGCGCAATCAGGTGTGCTCACTGCTTTTGCAGGCTGGGTTCCCACTGGGACGAATACCTGGAATCCTGGCGCGGCGATGGATGTGACAGGCACCAATCCGGTGGCTTATCCAGCGACGAATCTGAGCGCGCTACGCTTCAATACCGCGGGTCCCTTCACCGTCACCCTGAGTGGCACCCATGCCATCCAGTCTGACATGTTGCTGGTCACACCCAATGCGGGTGCCGGGGTTCAATCCATCACCGGTGGTGAGCTCAGTGGTGCGGCGGGCAGTTCCCTCATCGTCAGTCAAAACAACACGATTGGATCACTCTCGATTGGCTCGACGTTGGTCAATAACACGTCTGCGAGCGGCCTGATTAAAACGGGTCTCGGATTGCTCACTCTGACGGGAACAAACACCTACACCGGCAGCACCTTGGTGGATCAGGGCGTGCTGCGCGCCGTGGAAGGAATCGGATTGCCATCGGCATCCAACCTGTTGCTCAACGGCGGAGCCATTGAGCCGACTGCGGCGACATTCACTCGTGCTCTGGGCAGTGCGGCGGGCGAAGTCAGACTGACTTCAGGTGCCGGTGGTTTTAGCGCTTTTGGTTCGGCGCTCTCCGTGAATCTCGGAGGAGTTGGCAGCACGATTCAGTGGGGTGGCACACACTTCAATCCAAGTGCGCTCATTCTCAATGCCAGCACAGCAGACAATGCGTTGGAGTTCGTCAATGGTCTTGATTTGAATGGAGTGAGCCGTGAGATCCGGGTGGATGCAAACGTGGCGACGATGATGGGGCTCATCAGCAACAGCGTTGTGGGTAGCCCGGCGGGCTTCAACAAAACAGGGCTGGGGACCTTGGTTCTGCCAACCGCCAACACCTATGATGGACCCACCGTCATCACCGCAGGCACGCTTGCAATCGGTGACAATTCGTCGTTAGGCGCGGGCGCGATCCAGCTCAATGGAGGCACCTTACGCCTCGATATCGCAACACGCACGCTGACCAATCCCGTCACCATCACGGGAGCTTCTTCGATCAGCGGCTCTCAAAGCCTGATCCTTAACGGCACGGTCACCAACAGCGGTGGCAATCAATCCCTTTCCACCAACCTCGCTGGGGCGGCGGTGCTGGACATCAATGGCAACCTGTATCTGTCTGAGTTAACCACGGTTTCTCGTCAGCTCAGCATCTTCGGTGGCGGCACGCGCAACATCAATGGGGTGATCGCCAACAACGCAGGTGATAACGCTCTGGCCAGTCATTTGTTCTTCAATGGTGGCGGGCTTTTGAATCTGAATTCAGTGAATACCTTCACCGGGCGCACTTTGGCCGCAGGCGGTGGGTACATCGTGATCACTCAGGATCGTAATCTCGGGGCGACACCTTCTTCTGTGGTCGTGGATTCATTGATTCTGGCCAATAATGGTCGTCTTCGCGCAGCGGCCACCTTTGAGCTGAGTGCTAATCGCACCATAGGCATCGGCAATAGCGGTGGCGGTGCTGCAACGGGGCAGATCGATGTCGTGGCTAACCAAGTGTTCACTGTCGCGGGTAGCATTGTCAATCGCACGCTCAACAATGATGGCACCGCCACCTTGGCAAACACGGGAGCGCTAACCAAAACGGGCACAGGGGTGTTGGTGTTGACCGGTAACAACAGCTTTTCGGGTCTCACCACCGTTAGCAATGGTATCCTGCGTCTGGCTTCCAACACAGCACTCGGCAGCACGGCCGCAGGCACCCTGGTGGCCAATATCGGTCATGTCGAACTTGCGAATGGAGTGGTGGTCACGGGTGAAGCGATCACGCTGAGCGGCGGTGGTGGTGTCGTGGGGCCTGGATCCCCAGATGCCAATCGCGGTTCGCTTCAGGCGAGTGCGAATGCCACTGCGGAGTGGGCTGGAGATGTCATCATTGGGGCGACGAATTCACGTCTGGGTGTCCAGAATGGGGGCACGCTGCTGATCAGTGGTAACATCACGGACAATGGCAACAATCATACGGTGGTTTTCAGTGGTGATCTCAATGGAAACGCCAGTGGATCAGGGGCCGTGATCATTGCAGGCACCAACAACACTTGGGGCGGCAATACCAACATCGTCCGTGGCACTGTCAAACTCGGTGCGAACAATGCGCTGCCCACAGCGACCACCTTGGACATCCACTTCACCAACGCCAACAACGCGGAATATGCTGGGTTGGATCTCAATGGTTACAATCAAACGGTTGGTCGGTTGCAAAACAGTGGTGTCACGGGTGCCAATGCAGTGCTCACTAACAGCAGTCGCACGCTTTCTAACTTCACCGTCAATCAATCGACCCTGGGCACCTATGCAGGAGTCATCACGGGCAATCTGGCGCTGGCAAAGTCGGGCGCGGGTGTTTTGATCCTTTCTCAAGCAAACAGCTACACTGGCGGAACGGTCATCCATGAGGGCACGATTCGAATCACCACGGGAGGCGCTTTGGCGCAGGGAGATCTGACCATTCATGGTGGAGCGACTGCGGCTGGAACACTCGATCTCAACAATGTCACGACGGCAGTGGTCAATGGCTTGAGCGGGAGTACTGGAGCCATCACGGGCCTCATCGTCAATGACAGCCCGACCAATGCCGTGCGCACACTCACGGTCGGTGTCAATCATGCCAGTAGCACTTACGCAGGTCGTTTGATCGATAACAATGGCGGACTTGCTTTGGGCAAAGTGGGGCTTTCTAAAATTGGCACGGGCACACTGACTCTTTCGGGAGCGAACACACACACCGG
>JAIXVB010000018.1 GCA_027483245.1 Verrucomicrobiaceae bacterium
TCATGCAGATACCAACGGAAGGGGCCCGTATTGTTCAGTGTCGGATTGAGAATGTTGGGATTCTCGGCCAGCACATCTTGCCAGTAACCCATCCATTTGTCAGCCCACCGGCTGTCAGCTAGCAAGCGATCAATGACCTTGGCGCGCTTATCCTTGCTCGAGTCAGCGGTGAATGCGGCGATTTCCTCCAGCGTCGGCACAACCCCAACCGTGTCCAAAGTGACACGGCGCAAGAACGACAGGTCGTCACTGAGATCAGTGATCTCAATACGGTCCACATTCATCTCTGGCCAAGCAGCGCCCTCGCGAATCCAGCGCTGGATCACATCGATCTGCTCTGCTTTTAGGGGGTGACCTTTGGGCGGCATGATGAAGTCTTCATCGGTGCTGGTGACACGGGCGATCAGCGAGCTTTTCTCCGGTTTCCCTGGCAGGATCGCAGGTCCATCGGACTCGCCACCTTTCAGGGCATCGGCCAGAGAGTCCAATTTCAAGTCCCCCTTGGTCTTGCTGCCTTGATGACAGCTGAAACAGTTCGCCTCCAAAATCGGCAGAACCTCTTTGTAGAAATTCACTCCGTCTTTTTTAGCCGCCGAATACTGCGCGGAGACCGAAGCGATTTTGGCATTCAGGAAATGATCCACCGCGTTGTTCGCTGGAAAGCCTTTCACCGGTGCAGGCACTTTCACGGCCGGGACTCCTGCCAGCCACTTGGCTGCCGCTGCCCGCCGGGTTTTCCAATAGCCATCATGCTGAGCCCGCACCTGAGCACGGCGTTCGGCATTGATCTGGTTCAGCCAAGCGCGCTGTTCTTTTTCATAAACCGCCCAGCCAGCGTCATTGTAAGGCACCTTGCTTTTGCCAGGAGACAGCAGCTCCCAGTTCTCGCTTCCTTGATAAGAAATCGCCACAACGGTCTCGCCAGTTTCAGGCCGCTTCTTGGCATTTCCAGTGAGCCCACCCACCATCTGCTCCAGCACAAAGAGATGTTCCCCGCCCTGAGTTTCGAACTCAGTCCACTGCTCCTGCGTTCCAGGAGGAGCAAAACGGAAGTCAGGACCAAGATCGAGATACTTCTCCTGATCGGCCACGCGCCCATGACCACCCGAATCCGGCACGGCAAAGGGTACATCGAGCAGTAGTTTCCCATCAATGTGAAGATGCGAGGCACTGCGTCCACGCAATAGGAGACGATGTTTTCCCGCCGGAAGCTTCACCACCGAAGCAGCGCGCAAAAGATACGGAATCGCCCGGTCTCCACGAACTCCGGTTTCCACATACTTCTGGGGCACTTCAAAAATGCCAAAAACTTGCGTGGTGTAAGTCTCGGTGGGTTGAGGAGGAAGAGCAGGCCAAGAGTTTTTGGCGGGAACGCCGTCTTCACAGATCTGCACCAGCACTTTGCCCTTCGGCAATTTTTTGGCATCGATCGCTGGTGGTGGGGGGCGAAACTGATAGCGCTGAGCCAGCACGACTTCTGGCAATGCTTCTCTATATAGGGCGATTTCATCCAGAGCTCCCTTCAGCGTGTTGCCCGCACCGCCGCCGTAACCAGTGCCGATCATCACATCATCCGCATCCGTCACCGGTCCTTCAGTGGTTTTGCCGGCCATGTCCCAGACCCCACCCACCGTCTTTTTGCCATCGACGTAGGCTTTCATGGTTTCGGGTTTTCCAAAGGTGTAGGTCACCGCGATGTGATGCCAGCCTGATCCAGGGGCAAAACCCTCTTTGGAAACCCAGCGATGGTAATCCTCTTTGCCAGCCTTATTGCGACTGCGGAACAAAAAGCAGGGGCGAGCCTCCCCCTCCTCACCTTTCAGGCGCAATGCCCAGTTTTGATTTTCACTGGTAAACCCCTCGGCTTTGTTCCGCCCTTTGCCGATCAGGTAAACATAGCGGCCATTCGCCAGTTCCTCAGGATTCACCCAAGCTTCCAGAGTGAGGGTTTCGCCCTGACTGAAACGCAGATTGACCTCAGGCAACTCAGTCTCGCGCACCTGGATGTAGCTGTCTTTGCCCGTGAACACGGCGGCCTTATTGCC
This sequence comes from Verrucomicrobiaceae bacterium, assembly GCA_027483245.1. Lineage (GTDB taxonomy): Bacteria > Verrucomicrobiota > Verrucomicrobiia > Verrucomicrobiales > Verrucomicrobiaceae > Prosthecobacter. The sequence goes on from JAIXVB010000018.1 coordinate 2,046, forward strand.
TTTTGGAAATCCAGGATAAATCGGCGTCTGCGGTCCGGTGGCTTCAATGCTCGCCTTGCCTTTAAGTTCCCCTGGCTCTTTCCCTTCAAAGGTCCACTTCACCAGAGGGGCAATTTTTGGAATCGGGGTCGAATCATTCTGCGCTGGGTTTTTGGCGTCGTCGATTGGATCGACGGCCAAAAGCAGGCTCGGAAGCATGAGAAAAGGAAGGGCGCGAGTCATGATGATCATCAGTGTGCGGATTCAAACGCGCGCTGACGAGACTTTTCACATGCCCCGACACCCCACTTTCGTGAGGGGAGCGGGACTGACCGATTGGAGCCAAAAGGAACACGGCCCCCCGCTTCAGGGGTCGATCAGGGACTCCAGATCGTTTTCGGTCAGGGCTTCCATCAGCGGCGATTGATCGTCGAGAGTGGCTTCCACAAGACCACGCTTTTTCGCTTGGAGAGCCAAAATACGCTCTTCGACCGTGCCACGAATGGCCAAACGATAGGCGGTAACCACCCGCTGCTGGCCGATACGGTGAGCGCGGTCGATGGCCTGGGACTCGACGGCCGGGTTCCACCAGGGATCGAGCAGGATGACGTGATCGGCGGCGGTGAGATTGAGACCATAGCCCCCGGCTTTTAAACTGATGAGGAAAACGCGGCGCGTTGGATCGGTCTGGAAAGACTTCACCTGGGCATCGCGATCCTGGCTGCTGCCATCGATGTAACAATAAGACGTCTTTTCTTCATTGAGCAAATCGCGCACGAGGCGGAGATAAGAGACAAATTGGGAGAAGATCAGCACCTTGCCCCCTCCCTCAAGGATCGCCTGAACGCGCTCCTGGAGCATGGGCCACTTGCCCGAGAGGTCCTCGCGTTCGAGGTCACCCAAGGTCTCTTTTTGCAGTCCGGTCAGACGCAGATCGCAGCAGGCCTGACGGAGGCGAAGCAAGACGGTGAACATGGTCATCTTCGCCCCGCCCTGTCCTGAGCGTTTGCGGGCGGACTTGATCTCCTCGCGACCTTCCTCGAGCAGGCGGCGATAAACCTCCCCCTGAGCCGGGCTCGGGTCACACCAGAGGACTTGTTCGATTTTGTCCGGCAAATCTCGCAGCACCTCGCGTTTTGTCCGGCGCAGGAAATAAGGACGGATCAGCTTCTTCAGACGCTCGCTCGCAGCCTGCCCCGCCGGAGTGCCCAGCGCTGTCTGAATCGGCTGATCAAAGCGCTCCTTGAAATTCTCCCGACTGCCCAGATATCCCGGCAAAAGAAACTGGTAGATGGACCAGAGATCTCGGGTGCTATTCTCCACCGGGGTGCCGGTGAGCGCGATTCGGGCACGGGCCCGCAGCGTCCGCAGGGCCTTTGCCGCGTCGGTATCTGGGTTGCGGATGTAACTGGCCTCATCGAGCAAAAGCAGGTTCCAATCTTGCTTCTTTAAAATGTCCTCATCCCTGACCACCAACTGATAAGTGGTTATTATCACGTCAATATCGTGAATAGTATTCAACACCTCTTCACGACGTGAACCGAGAGAAACGGCCACTTTTAACTGAGGAGCGAAGCGCTCAAATTCGGCACGCCAGTTGCCACACAGTGACTTCGGGCAGACGATCATCACAGGGCGCTTCTCGGCAGACCGCGATTGCACACTGACCACGAGGGCGATGCTTTGGACGGTTTTACCCAGGCCCATTTCATCCCCCAACAAACCTCCGCGTCCCGCACTGGCAAGGGCAGTCATCCATCGGACGCCGAGCAATTGATAGGGTCGCAGGCGAGCTCCCAACTCCCCGAGAAGAGTCAGGGTTTCCTTCTCCTCCGGCAGGGCAGCCGCCGAGTCGGTCTCCGGCAGGAAATAAGCCGCGTGCAGGGCACTGATCCGGGCACCATCAGGCGTGGCCTGGAGAGGAACATCCTTGAGCGTGTCCTCAAAATCCTCCACCTCTTTCAGGTCCAAGACATAACGTTTGCCGTTTTTTGCCTGAAGAGTGCGCTGACCGGAACGGACAAGCCGCAGCACCTCGGCACGTGGCAGACGGAACCCATCCGGGGCCTGATAACCAAACTCCATGGCCAACCAATCCGCCCCAGAGCTGCGCTCACCATCGACCGGAACTTGGCGGACTTGGGGTTGGATGCGGGTTACCCCACGAGTGGCCGCACGCCACTTCTCCCCCTCGACAACTCGCAACTCCTGACGCAGCCGAGGCAGGTCTGAAGCGTAGAATCGCATGACCGACTCCGCCCCCAGAAGGCGAAAAACCTCCGTGTCGGTCGTGCCGATGCGAATGCCTGCTGATTTGAACCCCAAAGACTGCAGTCGCGCCAAAAGGCGGGATTCACCATGAACGTTTTGAACGTAAAAAGTTCCTTCAGATCCTTGATCCTGAAGGGGAAATATTTTTTCAGTCACTGCAGAAGAAAGCTGTGACTGGAGATTCCAGCGCGCCCCCTGAAACTCGGCAGAGAGCGTCACATCGACCGCCTGAAGAGAGCCATCCAACCGCATTTCGAAGGTGCACGGCACCGGCATGACGTGAAATTTCTCAAGTCCAGCACCGCGCATCTCGACCGCAAACGACTCCCCCAACACCTCACGCTGAGCGATCAACCAGCGCAGTGGCCGACGGCAAGAACGCACGGGAGAGAGCGCCAGTTCGGCCAGCGTTTTTAGAACCTCGCCCGTCATCACCGGGAGTGGAAAGAGGCTCCGCGTCTCTCGACAGAACCACCATCGCTCGGGCTGCCCTGGAAAAAGCGGGGCCTGGCCACCGCCCTCTAGGCTGAGTTTAACCTCCGCCCCCTGCCCCTCAATGGTCAGCGGCAGGCGGACACGATCGGGCGCGATGCCGAGGGGAATCGCGCCTCCGGAAGGCTTGCCCGAAACGACGCGCGGATGCCCAGCCAGGACATGGAGCAGATCGGCAAAAGGGGCGGCTTTGAGAGAAATCGGCGCGCTTTGCCCCTTCACCCCCTGCTCGGCCAGCCAGGCAGCAAAGAGCGATTCCTCAGGCTCGCCCCCCGACTCAAATTTGACATAGGCACCGATGGGCTCACGCAGGCTACCCTGGATGAGCGACTCCGGCAAAAAGAGGGTGTAGCGCCCTGGAAGTCGGAGAGCCTGGCGTGCCTTAATCGCAGGCTGAGCCGGAACCGCACTTGGTGTGTCTTTTTTAACCACCGCCGCAGTCGGCCGCAGGTGCTGGAGCGCAACTGCCAGGGAATGCTCGCAGATCATGCCCCGGCGAGCGGCTGGGCAGGTGCAAAGATTGTCCACATCCCGATGACTTTTGATGCGCAAACCGGAGGCAAACTTCATTTTTCCACCCCCAGCAAGTCCGCGAATCAACCCAGGCTCGGCGCTTTGCAGCTCCACCAGCCCAGCATCCAGGAGGCCGCGCGCAGCCTTCATGGCCTGCCAGCCTCCAATTTCTCCTAGCCATTTCTCCGTGAATTCCATTTCTTTCTGGCGTGGGGCATCGTTCCCGTTCAGAGTCCAGTGCGTCAAGGCCCATATGCGAATCGTTGCCATCACCAATCAAAAAGGCGGAGTCGGAAAGACCACCACGGCCATCAATCTGTCCGCATGCCTCGCTCAGCGGGGCGTGCGCTGCCTGCTGATCGATCTGGACTCCCAGGGCAATGCCACCAGCGGTCTAGGCCTGGCCAAAGAGGACGGCGGCAGCATTTACTCTGCTCTTGTGGAGGACACCGACCCACATGCGGTCATCCGCAGCACTCGCCTGCCAAATCTGTCCATCATCCGCAGTCACCAAGAATTGGCTGGGTGTGAAATCGAACTCGCCCAGCGTGGCAATCACCTGACTCGGCTCCGTGAGGTGCTGGATCAACTCCGCGCCTCCAATCACTTCGATTACATCTTCCTCGATTGCCCCCCTTCCCTCGGCGTACTCATGACCTCAGCCCTGGCCGCTGCAGATGAGATGCTGGTGCCTATTCAGTGCGAATACTTCGGCCTCGAAGGTCTTTCCAGCATTGTCCAAGTCGTGCAGCAAATTCGTGATTGTGGTGCCAATCCCAACCTCCTCCTCGAGGGCATTGTCATGACGATGTATGATCAGCGCGCCAACCTCGCCCAACAGGTCGTGGGAGATGTGCGCACCTACTTTGCCGAGATCATTTACGACGCGATCATCCCACGCACGGTCCGCCTTGGTGAAGCACCAAGCTTTGGCAAATCCATCATTGAGTATGAGCCCGCTGGCCGCGGAGCGCAGGCCTACCGCGCCCTCGCTGAAGAGTTCCTGGCACGTCGTGCTGCGAAAGCTTGATCCATCAGGGGCTCCAAGAGCCTAACATAAATTGATTTCAGGTGACTTGTTTGCTTCGTCGGAAGTCAAAAGTGCCTGTTTGGGCTCAAATGCGATGTTCCGACGAACAGCATAACCAAAAATAATCAAGAAAAATAAACAATCAATTTGATCGTTCCATTGGAAGCATTATAACGGTTTCAACTATTATGATTCGTTCCGCATTCCCGATCACGCATCTGGCGGAGCTTCCAGCTCGCCATCGGTCCCAGAACCGTGTTTCTGGTTTTGATTTTTGTTTCCTTCTGACTGCCGCACTCATCGTCGTCGGCGGATCTTTCCTCATGCTCGATGCAGCTGCGGCCAAGAGCTCTGGCCAAGAAAGCACTGTGCTTCGGTTCCTGACCGATGCCTCCATTTGGCTGCCAGCGCTTGCCAAGATCGCAGGCAAATACTCGCTTTACCTCATCGCCAGTGTGGTAAACTCCGCCCTGATCGTTCTGCTGGTTCAAAGCCTTCGCAGTGTGGATGAGCAAGTCAGCTATCGCCTCAAGAAGTTCAAACTCAGTGGTTACACCCGCGAGAAGAAATCCGAAAACATTCGCGGCAAACGCGCTCATGTCGCACGAATGAAGGCCAGCTCACAGGCTTCCCCATTTTTGCTGTCGCCCGTGTTTCGCTGAGTTTCACGCTTTCAAGATCTGCTCTTGGCTTGATCTCGAAACGTCGGAATCGATGAACGCCTGAAGAACACCAGACTGCCTGTCAGACCTCGTGATCTGATTTCCGGCAGCTGATGTTTTCAAACGCACGACCACCCTAATTAAGGGCGGACTTCGTTGACGAATTCTTCCATGAGATCCATCGCTTTGACGATGAGTTCAGGGGCCGTGGCATAACAGCAACGAACGAAACCTTCTCCTGCGGCACCGAAGGCAGTGCCCGGCACCACGGCAACGCTCTTTTTCTCGAGCAGGCCGATGGCAAATTCCTTGCTGGTCAGGCCCGTGCTGCGGATTTCAGGGAACACATAAAAAGCGCCCCCTGGATTGAAGCAATGCAGACCCATGCCATTGAGACGTGCCACGATGACATTGCGCCGTTGCTCATAGCTTTGACGCATGTCCTCGTAGGCTGTGGAGCCCATTTTTAGAGCTTCAATACCAGCCATCTGACTGAGAATCGGGGCACAGAGCATGCAGTATTGATGCACTTTCATCATCGCCTCCAGCAACGGAGCGGGTGCACACGCATAACCGAGACGCCAACCCGTCATCGCAAAAGCTTTGCTAAAACCATGCAGAAGAATGGTCCGCTCCTTCATCCCCGGGAATTCGACGATGCTTTTGTGCTGACGATTGTCGTAGAGCAGCTCGCAGTAAATTTCATCGGTGAAGACCAGCAAATCGTGCTTCACGGCAAGTGCGGCGATCTTTTCAAGCTCCTCAGGAGGCATGATGCCACCGGTGGGATTGGTCGGAAAGTTCAGCGCAATGACCTTGGTCTTCGGCGTGATGGCTTTTTCGACATCGGCGGCCATGAGCGCGAAGTTATTCTCTTCTCGCGTCTCAACAATGACCGGCACACCGTAGGCCATCTTGATGCTCGGAGCGTAAGAGACGTAACAAGGTTCATGGTAAATGACCTCGTCTCCAGGATTCAAAACGGCACGAAAAGCAATGTCGAGCGCTTCAGAAACACCCACCGTAACAAGAATTTCGGTCTTGGGATTGTAGCTGACGTGGAAGAGATTCTCCACATAACCACTGATGGCGACACGCAGAGATTCGAGCCCGAGATTTGAGGTGTAGCTGGTTTGGCCTTTTTCAAGAGAACGGATGGCCGCCTCACGAATGGGCCAGGGCGTCGGTTTGTCAGGTTCACCGACGCCGAGCGAGATGACATCGGTGCGACCGATGACAAGTTCAAAGAAATCCCGGATGCCAGATCTCGGGAGGTCCTGGATCTGTTTGGAAAGTTTGTGGCTGTAGTCCATGGTTGGTGGCTCAGATCATGATCACGGACTGACAGGGAGACGTTCTTCGTCGTCAACGGCGTTGGTCAGGAAGCCTGCTTGTTTGTAGGCTTTGAGTTGGAAATGCGTAGCCGTGGACAGCACGCCGCCCAGAGTACTGAGCTTTTCAGCGACAAAATTTGCCACATCCAGCAAGTCTTTCCCTTCCACGAGCACAGCCAGGTCATACCCGCCGCTCATGAGGAAACACTCACGCACTTGGTCGAACTTGGCGATCCGTTTGGCCAAGCGATCAAAACCGCCCTCACGCTCAGGAGTGATGCGCACTTCAATCAGTGCCGTGACACCCCGATGACCGGCTTTGTGCTTATCGACCACCGCGTTGTAGCCCAGAATGGCCCCTTCAGCCTCGGCAGCTCGCATGCGGCGCACGACTTCATCTTCAGAAAGGCTCAGAATCTGAGCCAGCTCACTGGTGGAGCGGTTGGAGTTGATTTGGAGGAGGTGAATCAGGGGATCCATGGGACGCGCAGTCTAACGCGCCCGCGAAACAGTGCATGGAGTTTGTTAATTGAGAATGGGCCTTTTTCGCGTTCCTAAACGCCAGGACACGATCTTTTCACGTGCTGGAATCGCAGGGCATGTCTATGGATGCGGTCTATGAAGCATTACACCTGGGACTCCTATTTCGTGGAACTTTTCGACGCCTGCGTGGACGAGTATGATGAGGGCAATCATGACTATGAAAGCTGGTTCAGCGATGAAGATCAGGACTTTTTAAAAGCCATCGGCTGCCGCGAGCGCGAGTTCTTTGACCTTGTCGAAGACAATGTTTCCTCAGGTGGCGAAGAACCCACCGCGATCACTGCCCTGCTGATCACCGCCGTGCGCCGTGATTATTTCCTGACCATTCAAAGAAGCATCCCCAGCACCAAGATCGTGACTCCTTCCGAACTGCCCGCCAAAGATGCTGAGCTGGATGGGTATCGCTGGCTACCACGCATCATCACAAAAGCACGCGCGAAGCTGCGCGGTGAGATGGACCCTGACATCATGTTTTGCTGCGGCGGTGATCGCGCTTTCCTTGGCAAACAAGACATCCATCCCGCAGACTTCCTCCGCGTTGTCTGGGCCGCTGGAGACGACGACCAAAAGATCCTCGATTATGTGAAAGCGAAACGCTGAGTTTCACTGATATCCTCTTCTCTCAAACCTCAGTTGCCTTAACGGCCCTGAGGTTTTTGCGTTTTTAATAAGCCCATCAAACTCAAGTTTGACTTCGTGTCGTTTTAACACGATTTTTCGTGTGTGAAGCACACTTACCTTTATCCACGCGCCGCACTCACCGTGGACTGTGTCGTTTTTGGTTTTGATGAACAGGAATTGAGAGTGCTGTTGATTGAACGAGGCCTGGAACCGTTCAAAGGACACTGGGCGCTACCCGGCGGTTTTGTGCGACTCGATGAGACCTTGGACGAAGCGGCCTTTCGTGAACTCAAGGAAGAGACCGGCTTGGAAAAAGTCTTTCTCGAACAACTTTACACTTTCAGCACCGTGGATCGCGATCCACGCGAGCGCGTCATCAGCGTTGCCTACTATGCCCTGACGAAACTTGCCGATCACCGCACTCGAGCCGCAACGGATGCAGCCGATGCCCAATGGTTTCGTATCAGCCAAATCCCTGCACTGGCTTTTGATCATGCAGACATCTTTTCAAAAGCGCTGGAACGCCTGCGCGGCAAGCTAACCTACCAGCCCATCGGCTTCGAACTGCTGCCCGCCAAGTTCACGCTCAGTCAGCTCCAACGTCTTTATGAAGCCGTGCTCGGCACCGCTTTAGACAAACGAAACTTCCGCAAAAAAGTCCTCAGCTACGACCTGCTGATTCCCCTCAATGAACAACTCCGCGAAGGCCCTCATCGCCCCGCTCAGCTCTTCCGCTTCAATCCCGTGCGCTATGAGCGACTCAAGAAAAAGGGATTCCTTTTTGAATTATGACGCTCACCTCGGATCAAGCCTGCAGAGTTGGCTTATTTTTGATCCATCGATTTTCTCACTCGAGATCATCAACCATTCTCGGGCGCGCTCAAAGATCGCTGAGCCTTTCACACAGCTTCATTCAATCTTGGACTCGATAATTGAATCGTCGAGATTTCACCCAATCACTTTCATGAATCCTGAACAAACCACACGCGTTAGCAAGTTTCTCAGTCTAGCACTTCGTCATCAGCCTGAATCGGCTCACATCCACTTGGATGAGGCGGGATGGACCCGTGTTACTGACCTACTAGCCGGATGTGCAAAGGCAAATCACAATATCACACGAGCAGAGCTCGATCAGATTGTCGCAACAAATCCCAAGAAGCGTTTTGAATTCAACA
>JAIXVB010000698.1 GCA_027483245.1 Verrucomicrobiaceae bacterium
CTCTGGTCGGGGAGATCGACCCCGCCGACGTGGTAACGATCTCCGTGCTCACCCTCACCTGCGGACAGGCCATAGAGGCCCATTCGTGCGGCGAGACTGTCCGGCCATGTGCGGCGGATGTAGTCTTTTTGAGCGCTGAGCATGCGCTGACGAGCACTGAGCCACTTGACGCCATCCAGGGCATCGGGCTTGTCCTGATCAAAGTCAGGATAAAACAGACTTTGAAGTTCGGTGATGAAGCCGGTGCCCTGCCAAGCTTGTCCAGGTCGCTCCATGGGGTGACGCGGCGCATTGTCATCGACCATGCGCTCCAGCATCATGACCAGCGCTGTTTCACCGCCCCAATCGCCCCAGCCGTGCGGCAGGAGGGTGCGTCCATCATCCTTCAATCCATGGGTCAGGCTGCCATCCGGTAGGCGCAGGGTTTTAAAATCAATCTGATCGACAGCCGAAGCCAACTCCTGGTGCAGGCCTTCATCGCCAATGGTCTGCGCGGCGAGGAGGAGACTGTGATAATAGAGAGCCGTATCCACCGTGCTGTATTCGGTGCCTGGGTGAATGACATAACCGGTGCCGGCGCGGCGAACGAAGTGGGGCAGCAAGCCTTTGGGCCGCTCCAGAGCACGAACCGCACGGTGAATGTCGTGGAGGATCTTGCTGGCCTTTTCAGGGCTGACGATCTGCAGCGGCGGCTGAGATACAGCGGCGGTGGCCAGGGCGAAAAGGCCGGTGGAGGCAATCGATTCGAAGGCTCCGTCCTCGATGTGGGCACGATCTTTGACAAACCCTGAGCTGCGGTCATAACAGCGGGCGAGCTTGGCATACGAAGCCGCGAGAACATAGGCATCAAAGGGAATCGGTGGGGTTTCCACGCCCAAACTGAGATTGGTGACGCAGACTTCAGAGCCGGGCTCAGCGGTCCAGTTGATGAGTTTGGTCTTGGTCAGCGCCAGGGTGGGCAGCGGCACTGTGTAGGGCTCGGTGTTTGGCGTGCGCAGTTCGATCACCTGCTCCCAGAGTGTCTGCTGGGAATCGGATTTGATTTCGAGCTTCAGGCGTCCCGTTCCCTTGGCATCGATGCGCAGACTGCTGATGCGTGGCTGAAAGGCAGGACTGATCAGATCGGGCCAGGGCGCGGAGAAGTCCAGAGTCGTGTCAGGTTCACGGGCAAGACCCGCAAGGCTGTGCCAGAGACCGGCCCAGCAATCGGGCTCCTGGCTGAGCTGCGCACAGATTTCGTCGGTCTGCCACTGAATGGTGTGCTGAGCTGGGCCATGGAAACCAAAGTCCGTTCCGAGATGGGTGTAAGCGACAAAGGAGTTCAGACGCAAAGTGCCCTCGACCTTGACGGGCTGTTTGCCGGGTTGGATGCGGATGAAGTATTCCTGCACGGGCTGCCACACCAGCCGAGAGGCAGGCTCTGCGGAGAGAGTCATGAGTGGGCAGATAAAGACTGCGCAGGCAGTGAATAGACGCATCAGAAATAAAGGATTCTAAAGGAATTACGTGTTGTGTGGCAATGCTGATCCGCTTTCCTCGCTTCCTTATCACACCAAAAGTGTCGCCAGACCCAGGAAGACACCCATGCTGACGACATCGGTCGCGGTGGTCAAAAAGATGCTGGAAGCCGTGGCAGGGTCAGCCCCAAATCGACGCATGAGGAGGGGAATGATCGCCCCACAGAGACCACTGGTGATGCAGCTGGCCACCATGGAAAGCCAGACGACGAAGCCGAGCATGAGCGCCTGAGGATTCGACTGCATCTGCGCATAAACGAACATGCCGATGCCTGCACTCAGCCCGACCAACATGCCGTTGAGCAAACCGAGAAGACCTTCTTTGAAGACAAGATGACGTTCGTCGCCTGCCTTCAAATCTCCCAGGGTCATGCCGCGCAGAGCCACGGCAAGGGCTTGGCAGCCCGTGTTGCCTGACTGTCCCGCCAGCACGGGCAGAAACGCGGCTAAAAGAACGATGCGATCCAGGGTATGCTCAAAAACACCCACCACAGCTGCGGCGATGAAGGCGGTGAGGAGATTGACTTGCAACCAAGGGTGGCGCAAACGCAGGCTGGTGAGCACGGGTGTGCTGATGCGCTCTTCCTTTTCCACCCCGACCATGGTCCCGGCCTGGGCACTGATCTCAATAGCGCGCGCTTCGAAGAGATTTTGGCCACGCACAAGCCCCAGCAGATGCCCCTGATCATCACAGACCGGATAAACGGGGATGTGGCGATTCACCGCCAGTTTCATGGCATCGGTCAACGGCAGATCCGGCTGGAGGGTGAACAGCGCCGTGTACATGACTTCAGACAGCGGGGCCTCCGGTCGGCCGAGCATCAGGTCTCGAAAAACCAACACCCCTAGCAATTTGTTTGCCTCGTCCGTGACATAACCATACGTGATGAAGGATCGTTTGGTCAGGCGGCGCAGGGCCTCAATGGTGTCGCGAACACTCATCGAGGGCCGAAAGACGGCCACCGGCGGTTCCATCAGCCAGCCGACCGAGTCTTCGGGATACTCTCGATTGCGCATCCACTGACGGGCTTTTTCGATAGGTGCCGCCGCGATGATTCGGCAGCGATGTTCATCAGTCATCTCATGCAGCGCTTGTTGAGCGACCATGGGATTTAGCATTTCCAGCACTGCCACAGCCTCCTGTTCGGTTTGCGCCGAAAGTAAATCAGCGGCCGCATGAGGGGCCAGATTGCGGATGTCTTCGAGGAGGGCTTC
>JAIXVB010000364.1 GCA_027483245.1 Verrucomicrobiaceae bacterium
ATCGATTTCCTGCCCTCCGAGATCATTGCAGGCGGCACGAACAGCCCGCTGCAAATCAGCTTCCGCCCTGACAGCATCGGCACCCGCAGCGCCACGCTCCACATCGTCACCAATGACACTGATGAATCCTCCTTTGACATCGAACTCACCGCTGAATCGCGCGGCACGGCTGGGTTGGTGGTGCTGGATGAAACAGGCCTCCCAAACAGCAGCGTTGAGTTTGGCAATATTGCGCTGGGTGGAACCAGCACCCGAAACATCATCCTGCTGAACAACGGCACTGCCGCAGTCATGATTCAGGGCATCACGCTCAGCAACAGCACGAACTTCTCCGTCCCTGCGATCACCAACTTGGCCCTTCAGCCCGGTGGCCGCCTGACGGTGCCGATCACCCTCGATGCCGCCAGTTTGGGCTTTAAAGGCACGTTCCTGAACATCCAGAACTCTGCGGGCCCGACGATCACCCTCAATCCCTTTGGCGTCGTCGTCAGTGCCACCGATCAGGAGATCGATGTGGAACTTCCCGAAGAAACACCCCTCGCCGACGGAGCCCCCGCTACGAGTTTTGGCAGCACCAACGTGGGCCAAATCCAGACCCTCACTGGCCGCATCAGGAACCTGGGCACCAAGCCGCTGAAAAACATTGCCGCTAGCATCACCGGCACTCATGCGAAGGATTTCTCCGTCACTTTGGACGATGAAGGGGAGATCCCTGGCGGCCTGGAGCGCTCCTTTGAGATCGCTTTTTCTCCACTGGCGGTGGGTGTGCGCAGTGCGGTGATTCGCATCGCCAGTGATGATGCGAATGAAAACCCCTACGACATCGCGGTCACGGGCGAGGGTCTCGTGCCCGAAATCGTTCTGGAGCAGCCTGCGAACACCCCGCTGGTGGATAATAAAAGCGAGGTCAACTTCGGCGCGACGGTCGCCGTCAATTCGCCTGCAAGCCTGACCTTCAGGGTCCGCAATACCGGCAGCGGTATCTTGCAGCTACGCGCTCCGTTCGTGGTCATTGATGGCATCAATGCATCAGACTTCACCGTCTCCACACCGCCTGGGCTCATGGATCTGCCCTCGGGGGGTGACACCAGCATTGCGATCACTTTCACGCCGTCCAGCTTTGGCAAACGCAGCGCTGTGCTGCACCTATTGAGCGATGACTTGGACGAAAGCGCCTATGACATCCGCCTCACTGGCACTGGCCTAGGGCCCGAGCTCAGCGTGGAGTCCCCGGCCAACACTGTGCTCGCCACCGCGACCCAGCTCGAACTTGGCAATGCTGTCCCCGGCACCACCGTGACCCGCGTCATCACCTTGAGAAACCTCGGCAACGCTCCGCTGACCCTCAGCAGCCTCAACCTTGGACCCGGGCCCTTCACCGTCAGCGGCACCTACCCGGCCACCATCGCCCCGCAGGGCACGCTCAACGCCACCATCAGCTTCAGCCCGACCGCTGTGGGTCCCTCTCCCGCTTCTCTTTTCATCAGCAACAACGACCCTGACGAATCCAGTTTTTTACTCATCCTAAACGGTGCCGGCGTCACCTCGCTCAGCGCCGCCGCCCCTCTGGTCAGCACGCCTCAGCCACAAATCGCGGCCCTCGGCCAGCCCGCCACTTTTACCGCCACGGTCTCTCCCAGCACCGGGCTGAAGTATCAGTGGAGCAAGGGCAGCGGCACGAAATTCACCGACATCGCCAAAGCCACTACCACCACGCTCACGCTGCCTGCCGTCACTCTGGCCGATGCCGCCCAACTCTACCGCCTCCGTGCCTCACGCGCGACGGACGCCAAAGTCTTCACCGATAGCCCACCTGCTGCCCTCACCGTGGTGGATCGCGCCACCCGCCGCGTGAATCTCCCCGATGACGGCACCGTGGTCTTCACCGTCAACGCCGCCAGCACCGGCACCCTGCGCTACCTCTGGAGGAAAGACGGCACGGATCTCCCTGCGGACTCACGGTTTGTCGGCGGCACCACTCGGCAGCTCACGATCACCCCGCTGGAGCCCTCCGATGCAGGCACCTACACTTGCGAGGTCAGCGGCCCTGGCGGCATCCTTGCGGGCGGCGCGAATGTCCTCACCGTCTTCACGGCGCCTCCGCAGATTGACCCCCAGCCTCTCGTGTTGCCCACGGGCATGGTGAGTGGCGAATACAGCTATCAAGTGCCGCTCAGCATCACCAGTGGCATCCCCACCACTTGGACGGCCACGGGCCTGCCCAAAGGCCTCGTCATCAATGCCCTCACCGGCATCATCTCAGGCAGGCCGACCAAAGCCAGTGGTGCCGCGCCCTTCAGCTTCACCGTCCGCGCCGAGAACTCCCTCGGCTTTTCCCAAACCCCCGCGTCACTCGCTGTCGAGGCCTTCCCCACGGCTCTGGCGGGCAATTACCTCGGCCTGATCGAACGCGGACCGCTGAATCAGCAACTCGGGGGTCGCATCGACCTCACCATCACCGGCACCGGCTCGGTGACGGGGAAATTCCTCCTCGGCAGCCAAAGCACGCCGCTTCCCACGGGACAGGTCAGCCCTGAGATCGGCAGTTCCTTCGCCACCTACCGCACCTCCATTCCACGCAAGGGCCTCAGCAACTTGGTGATCGAACTGCGCTTCGACACCGACCGCAGTCGCATCATCCTCGGCAGCATCCGCGACGGCACGTCAGCAGAGAGCGAAGTTACCGGTTGGAAAAACACCTGGAGCACCACCCGCCTCTCCAGCGACTACGATGGCATTTACAACCTCTCTCTCCAAATCTCGGGCCTCATCCCAGCCGACACCACGCGGCCGCACGGCTTTGGTTATGGTGCCTGCAAAGTCGGCACCAAAGGCGAGAGCATCACCGTCGCTGGCCGCACACCGGATGGCGATGCCTTCACCAGTTCCTGTTTCCTCGGTCCTGATGGCGACCTCGCGCTCTTCGCTCTCCTGCCGGGCAAAGGCAGCCTCCATGGCACCACCGGCATTCTTTTGGGCACCAGCCCCACCTACACCGACAACAGCATCGCCACCGGCACCCTCAGCCTCAGTCGCCCTGCCAGCACCGACGCCAAAGCCACGGTTTACAAAGCTGGTTTCGGTCCCGCCCCGCTCATCGCCACCGGTGGCAGCTACAGCGTGCAGGGCACCGTCGTCATGAATCGCCCCGCGGGTCCCCAGGCCGCCTACCTCAGCTTCTACGAGGCAGGATTGCCTGCTCCATCGATTGCCGACCGCTGGCTGCCTCTCTCCGCAGGCACCAGCCTAAACCTCCTCGCCGCTGGCCCCGCAGGCACCGCCGTGAAGCTCGACCGCAACACTGGTGCCTTCTCAGGCCAGTTCACCCTCACCGACATCCATCCCGTCACTCCCAGCGCTCCGCGCATCATTCGGAAAGTCACCTTCCAGGGCCTCATCGTTCCCAGCGCCTCCGGACATTTCGGTCGCGGTCACTTCCTCCTCCAGCAACTCCCCACCGGAATCTTCCCGCCTCCTCCCGCACTCCCCACACTCTCCGGCGCCGCTTGGATCGACTAGCGGGTTGACGGTTGTTGACGGTTGTTGACGGTTGTTGACGGTTGTTGACGGTTGTTGACGGTTGTTGACGGTTGTTGACGGTTGTTGAC
>JAIXVB010000456.1 GCA_027483245.1 Verrucomicrobiaceae bacterium
ACCTGGAACAGCAGCGCCGTGAAATGATCAGCGCAGATGAGCAACTGATCTCCATCCGCGAGAACATCGAGACACGTCAACTCTCACTCAACGAGCATCTCTCCGTCCACAATTCCATCCTGCCTGACCGCAGCCGACTCGACAACGACCGTCGCAGTGTGCGCGAGTCAATCCGTCAGTTCGAAGGTCAGATCGCCTCAGCCGATGCCAGAGCTCAATCGCTCACGCATCAAATCTCCGCAGACCAGCAGCGCTACGAAACGCTGAATCACGATCGCCTCTCCGCGGCTCAGACCAAGGAGTCCAGTCAGATCGAATTCGACAACCTTCAGCGGGAGATTCAGGACCTCGAAGAAACGCGCAATGAACTCGATGAAAAGGCCAAGAACTGCGCCCGTGACATCATCGAAAAACGCGCTCAGCGAGACGCCCTGAATGAAGAGCTGAACGAACTGCAACGCGCCGTCACTCAACGGCGTTCACGCATTGAGATCATCGAACAACTGCTGCAAAAAGGCGAAGGCCTCGCCGAAGGCACTCAACAAGTGCTCAAGGGCCTGGATAACCCCGAAATCTTCTCGGTCGGTGTGCGCGGTTTGCTCGCCTCAGCCATTGAGGTGGAGCCCCAATTCATCGCTGCCATTGAAGCTGCGCTGCGGGATCATCTGCAGGCGGTCTTGCTCACCGACAGCGAACTCGCGGCACAAATCCTGGATCGTCTTGCTGACAGCCGACTCGGCAAAGCGGCCATTCTCCCGCATGACTTCGCCACCCAGCGCGCCGTCCCAGATCGCCAACTCGTGCCTGAAGGCGGCATTGCCTGGGCCGTGGACAAGGTGAAGGCACGTCAAGGCGTGCAGGAGCTGACCGACCGACTTTTGAACAATGTGCTGATCGTCGAAGATCTGCACACCGCATTGAAGCTGAAGCGCCAATTGCGTGATGTCGCCATCGCCACACTGAAGGGTGAATTCATCGCCGCCGATGGTGTCATCCATGGCGGAGCGACCAAAGAAGAAGCGGCCTCCATGCTGCGGCGTGAGGCTGAAGTCCGCACGCTGAAACAAGAGCTGGAAGGCTACGAATATCAGCTCATGGAAAAGGAAGACCTTGTCGCGCAACTGCGCAGCGAGGTGGAAGAAATGCAGCGGGAAGAAGTCACCCTGAGGGAACAAAGCCAACGCGCTCGCGAAGGTTTTTCTCAGCTCACCGGAAAGCTTTCCGTGGTCCAACGAGCCCTCCAGCAGGCCACCACCAAACTCGAAAGTGTCGAGTGGGATCAAAATCAAATCACCACACGCATCCAGGGTTCCGAAGCTCAAATCGCCTGGCAAAAAGAGCAGTCCGCACTCGCTCAAGAACAGCTCGAAGGAGCACGCATCCACGAAGCTGAACTCGAGCAAGAGATGGAGGCTTTCTTGCGTCGCGAATTGGAATCCAGCGAGCGTCTCAATGAACTCCGCACCGCCTTGGCCCTGGAGCAAAGCGCGCTCCAATCCCTCGAGCGCCAAAAGGCGCCCATGGCCACTCGCCTGCATGAATTGGAAGCCGCCATCCAACGCTTCGACCTCGAGATCAACACCTGGCGCAGTCGCATCGAACAAAGCATCGGCGAAAATGCACGTTACGAGGAACAGGTCGAATCTCAGCGCGGGGCCATCGCTTCCATCGAAGAACATTTGCAGTCCAAGACCGAGGAACGCGCCAATGCCTTTGAGCGTGTCACGGCCCTGGAAAATCAACTCATCCTTCTGCGTCAGCAAACCAGTGGGCTGAGTGATTCACGCAATCGAATCGAAGTTCAGCTCACTCGCGTGGACCTGCGTCTGGAGAACCTGATCAATCAAGTTCAAGAGCGTTACTCCTTCCATATCAGCGCCTTCGAACCGGATTACCACGCTCTGATGTACAGCATCAGCGAACAGAAAAAATCACGCGGTCGTGGTGGCCATCGAAAAGGCTCTCAGGCCTACAACGAAGCCGTGACGGAGATCGAGGAATCCACCGCCAGCGCTGAACCAGAGGATGTGACCGACACGGAAACGCCGGTCATCCGAGCAGGCGATGAGGAAGTGGACATCGACGCCATTGAAATCCCCGGAGAAGAAGGTCAGCCTGACTGGGACTACGTAAATGAAGTCGTCGGTGAACTGCGGCAAAAGCTGGAAGGCATCGGCCCCGTCAATCTTGATGCCATCCAAGAGTTCGCCGAACTAGAAGAGCGCCACAACTTCCTCGACACCCAGCACAACGACTTGGTGAAGTCCAAGGAGGAACTCTTGCAGGTCATCGCGAAGATCAACGAGACCACCAAAACGATGTTCTCCGAGACCTTCGAACTCGTGCGGAATTTCTTCCACAACAACTTCCGCGAGCTCTTCGGTCCCACGGCCAAAGCCGACCTCATGCTCACCGATGACACCGATCCTCTGGAGTCAGGCATTGAGATCATCGCCAAACCGCCCGGCAAAAAACTGCAAACCATCTCCCTGCTCTCCGGTGGTGAGCGCAGCATGACCGCAGTGGCCTTGCTGTTCTCCATTTATCAGGTCAAACCCAGCCCGTTCTGCGTTCTGGACGAGCTTGATGCGCCGCTGGATGAATCGAACATTTCTCGTTTCCTGAAGATGCTCGACAACTTCATCGACAACTCCCAGTTCATCATCGTCACGCACAACAAACGCACCATGAGTCGTGCCGATGTGATCTACGGCGTGTCCATGCAGGAGTTTGGCGTGAGCAAACCAGTCGGAGTGCGCATGACCACGGAAGACACCAAACCCAGCAAGATGGAAGAACTACGACTCGATGCCGAAGTGGCCGCCGAGACAACGCATCATCCCGAAGAACCAGAAACACCGCCGCGTGAGGCGACGGTGGAAGTCGAGCCCGCGCTCGCTTCCTAGGCCTTGCTACCAACCCCTTGCTGCCCGCGCTGCCATCAGCCGGGCGGCAGGGTTCAGTGCGTCAGTTCATCCCAGGATTTTAGACCCACGATGGGCAGGGCAAAGGCCGCTGCCTTCTCCCATTCAGAAGTTCCCGCTTTGAGGAAGAGATCATAGAGAGGTCGCTTGTGACCGGGTTCAGAGATCGTTCCCGGTTTGTTGGACCACAGGCCCAATCGCAGTCCGCCCTCATGCGCATGATCGACATGGCGATGCCAGATCAGCGCATCAATGCCAGACTGACGGCTGACTTTTTCCCAAACATAGGCATACCCGGCGGCTTGCAGGTTCTCTCCTTCGGGTGATTTCAGACAGTGCAACCCCTGCTCACTCAAGATGATCCGGCGCGGTTTTCCCTGCCACAACCATTCAGGACGCTGCATGGCACGACAGGCGACTTCCAGGTTCTTGAACGTGATGTGCGGACTGTCATCCGTGACCCAGGCGCTTTTATCCAACCAAGTGCGCGGGTTGCCCAAATCATCAGGGTAAGGATGATGCGCGACATGCCATTCAAAATCGCCACGTTCACGAGCGAGACGCGCAAAATGCTCCAGATAATCTCGCGTCTTGTAGGCTTCTTGATCGCTGATGTTCGGCATGGAGGCATTCCAATGATGATCGAAAGAGAGGTAACAACGCGCTTGAGCTGAATGAAGACGGATCACCTCATGAGCCGCACGCACGGCCTTCTCATACTCACCAGCCGCCTGCGCCACGGGCATCTTGCCCAGGTTATACCAGAGCCATTGGGAGTTCACTTCATTGCCGATGATGTAACCCCAAACACGACCGTTCTTGGTGTCAGCCACACTGTAACGATGTGCTAAAAAAGCCACCAGGGCTCGATACAAGGCGACACCATCGGGGGTGGCTGTGTTAAAACCTGCGATGGTGTATTTTCCATCCGCACGCGCCGCAGGATGCAGCAAAAGAGCATCCTTCACGGCATCCTTGGTGGGATAGGCCAGCAGGATCAAATACACCAACGTCCCTGCATCACTCAGCGGTTTGATTTGCGCATCCAGACTGCGGGCATAGTTGACATTGATGAACCAATCCCTGCCCTCCCAAGTGAATTTCAAGGTCTGCGCGGTCTGCTGCATTTGGAACAAGGCCCCAAGGCTGACATTGATGCCTGCGTGATGGATCCCTAAAGTCAGGGCATCGTCCACCATCTGCACTTGCAGACCCTTTTTGTTAGGCGGTTGAGGAAATGCGGTCGTGTCTGGGACGGCCGCAAAGGATGGATGAAGACCAAGGGCAAACGTGGCCAGAGCCCCAGCAATCAAAAGACAGTAATAAGGAAGGCGTTGGATCATGATCGAGTGAAGGAAAAAGGGAACAAAGCTGAATGACTCAAGGAGGTCCTGGAGCCGCGGAAAGATGATATGTCTTCTCCCACCAAGTCAGTCGCTCTTGATCCGTGGGTTCCAATTGATCGAGGCGTTTCTTCCAAGTTCTTTGGTAATCCGCTCGTTTGTCTTTTTGGATCTCTTCCAAGGATGGCTCAGTCGCCACCGCAGGCAAAGCGCCGCGATCTCCACTGGACTGAATCCATCCTTCCAGCACTTGGTTCAACGACTGAGTCAGCGCGGCTTGTTGATCAGCCTGATCTTGGATTCCGAGAGGATCTTTTTGGAGATCATACAGCTCAAACTCTGGTCGCGTCGGATTCAGCCAACGCCGTTGAAAGGGTGTGAGCTGTTCCTGCTCCTGCAACACGCGCAGCAATGCCATGCCCGGATAACTCACCTCTTTGTAGCTGGACCAATTCAGTCGTGACTGCTGCGGGAAAAAGTTTCTCACGAAGAGATGCGAGGGCGTGATGACCGCACGAATCCGATCTTCCGCATCCCCGCAACGATCCCGTGCTGCGAACAGTTGAGAACGCTTGGGAAAATCGCTCCCCAAGAGAGGCTTACCTTCCATCCAAGAAGGCACCGGCAACTTTGCCACCTCGAGCATGGAGGGAGCCAAATCAATCAAGCTCACCAGTCGCCCCTCGTTGCCT
>JAIXVB010000631.1 GCA_027483245.1 Verrucomicrobiaceae bacterium
GCGGAGTCGAGTTTCGTGAAAACGATGTTTCCCTCGATCTTCGAGTCGTAGGCGGCGGAGGTTTCTGCGGGGGCGACCATAAAGCTAGCGGAGGTAGTTCAGCAGAACGGATACGCCCCTGGTCTGGCACGGGCAACCCGTTTGTGAAAGTTTTCACAAGCGATTCAGGCCCGAATCGGTCCCTCCGAGACAAATTGCACGGCCGAAACGCCCTTGTCCGCCCCGAACGCATGAGAGTCCGACGCCGCAACGTTGGTTTGATCCTCATGGATCGACGCGACTTTCTCAAGACCACCAGTGCCGCCGCTCTCGTGGCCTCTTCCCTCCCCGCCAAGGCAGAACCCGGCCGTCAGCCCGAACTCATCCGCCAGGAAAACAGTCGCCCCGGTGCCGACTTCCAGCTGACAAGGGTGATGCTCGACTCGAGCAAAGGCTATCGCAGCCCCACCATCGAAGGCTACTGCTCCCGCCAGTCCGTGAAGGCCGGTGAAACGCTGGATCTTTTCGTCAGCACACGCCCTGCGGCGAGGTTCACGATCGATCTTTTCCGCATGGGTTACTACGGTGGTGCAGGCGCGCGTTTGATGACCCAACTCGGTCCCTTCACCGGCCAAGAACAACCCGTGCCGGAAATCGGCGAACAACGCCTGCGCGAATGCCAGTGGCAAGCCTGCACCAGCCTCACCATCCCCGCGGACTGGCCCAGCGGCGTCTATTTGGGCCGCCTTACCACCGTTCCCATCAGCGCCGATCAGCCCTACTGGCAGAGTTACCTGATTTTCATCGTCACGGATGATCGCCCGGCCGATGTACTTTTTCAATGCAGCGACAACACCTGGCAGGCCTACAACCGCTGGCCTGTGAATGAGAGTCTCTACACCGATCCACGCGCGGCGCATGCACCGGGAGTCAGTGTCAGCTTTGATCGTCCCTACGGCCTGTATCCGCAGACCAGCATCGTCAATCAGCCCCTCAGCATCGGCACGGGCGAATTTCTGCTCTGGGAATATCCGCTCTGCTACTGGCTGGAAAAAGAAGGCTACGACGTGACCTACTGCGCGAATGTGGACAACCTCGATCCCGCTAACCTGAAGCGTTGCAAAAGCCTGATCAGCATCGGCCATGATGAATACTGGGACGTGCGCCAATATCACAACGTCAAACAAGCCATTGATGAAGGGCTCAGCATCCTTTGGTTATCCGCCAACGACGTTTACATGGTCACGCCCTTCAGCGCCAATGCCGCAGGCGCTGACAATCGACGTCTCACCCGCGAGACCTGTTTCGGCGAATTTCGCGAAGAGGAAAAAGAGGCCTATGCCAAGGTGCTCGGGCCTTTTGAAAAGCCGGGCCCCGATGAGCGCGACATCATCGGCGCACGCACCGTGGTGCCCTTCAATGGCGGGGGTGATTGGACCTGCACCGCTGCGGATCACTGGCTCTTTGCGGGCACCGGCATGAAAAAAGGCGACTCCATCCCAGGTCTCGTCGGTTGGGAGTTTCATGGGGATCCAGACACCACTCGGGCAAACCTTGAGATCATCGCCGCAGGCAATGTCTGGGCAGGTGGGACACGACTCGGCCACTACGCCGCGACCCTTTTCGAAGGGCCAAAGGGCAACCTCATCTTCAATGCCAGCACCATTTTCTGGAGCCAGGGGCTCAGCTCACCTCCCGGACACCTGCTGCCCTGGAGCCACGGGTCACGTCCACATGGACCGGACCCACGCGTTCAGCGCATCACCCAAAACGCACTGACCCGAGCTCTGAAAGTCTAGTCAGGCAATGATCTCCTTCGCCACCACCCCTTCGACATCCGTCAGCCTGAAATTGCGACCGGAGTAACGATAGGTCAGACGTTCATGATTGAGACCGAGCAGGTGCAGAACTGTGGCATGCAAGTCATGCGTGCCGATGATGCCCGTCTCCGCCGTGTCACCCATGGCATTCGTGCTGCCATAGGTGAACCCACCCTTCACACCACCACCCGCCATCCACATGCTGTAGCCGCCACCGTTATGACCGCGTCCATTGTAGGGCTCATTGTCATAACCACTGCCACGCCCAAATTCGCCGCCCCAGAGAATGAGAGTGTCCTTGAGCATGTCACGCTGCTTCAGGTCGGCGATCAAACCTGCAATGGGTTTGTCGATGGAGGTGCATTGGCGAGCAAGGTTGTCACGCAGGCCGTTGTGATGGTCCCAGCCCGGTGAAGTCAGCTGGATAAAACGCACCCCTTTTTCTGCCATGCGCCGGGCCATGAGACACTGCGTGCCAAAGCGTTCCGTTTCGCCGTTATCCAGCCCATACATCTCCCGAATGTGCGGCGGCTCTTGGTCGAGATCGAGAACCTGCGGCACACTGGTCTGCATCTTGTAAGCCAGCTCGTAACTTTGAATGATGCCCTCAATCTCAGGATTGCCAGGATCACCTTCGAGCAACTTCCGATTGGCTTTCTGAATGAACTCGATCTGCTTCCGCTGCTGCGCATCGCTGAGCCGACCATTGCTCAAATCAGGCACGCCTCCGCCGCTGCTGCTGAGGCGTGTGCCTTGAAAGCTCGCCGGCAAAAAAGCGCTGCCATAATTCATCGCACCGCCCGTGTCAGCCACTGGATTGATGGTGACAAACCCAGGCAGATCCTCAGCCTCCGTGCCGAGTCCATACACGACCCAGGCGCCCATCGACGGCCTCACAAAGGTCTCACTGCCGATGTGCAGCGCCACCGTTGCCATCTGGTGTGCGTTAGTCCGCGTCTGCATGCCGTTCAAGAGGCAGAGATCATCCGCATGCTTCGACAACTCTGGAAAGGCCTCTGAGATCATGATCCCACTCTTGCCGCGCGGTTTGAACTCAAACACCGAACCCATGTACTTCTGGATCTTATTCGCCTCAGCCTTCGCGAGTTCCGGTTTGTAATCAAACGTGTCCAGATGACTCGGCCCACCCTGCATGAACATGAAGATCACTCGCTTCGCCTTCGGCGCAAAATGCGGTGATTTGGGTGCCAGTGGATTGATCGTCTTCGGCGGCGCCGCAGCCTGCGCCCACTGCTGATGCAGCGCATTGAAAGCCAGCCAGCCGAAGCCCGTGGAGGTGGATTGGAGAATGGAACGGCGAGAATGCGGAGTGTGGAATACGGAATGCGGAGTGTGGAATACGGAATGCGGAATGGGTGAGATTTTCATGACTCGTTTATTTGAGATGATGGGCTGTTTAATTTTCCGAATTTCACACACCGCATTGAACTACTTCTTCGGGGACTTCGTTACCGTATTCGCCCTCGAAGTTTTGATCGAGGTCACAGCAATGGCCGTGATTTCTCCAGCTTCTTTGAGGAGTTGAGAGACTTGTGATGCCTTGACTTGGTTGGATTCAGTCAGGAGCTCGATCCAGTATCCGCACTCATCCGCTTCTTCCTCCACGATCCCCATTTTTGCCTGGAACTCTGCAGGACTACGGCCACGACATGCCGCTCGATAGTTTGCACCCACGGACGTTCCTGACCTGAGCAATTGCTTTCCAAGTACATCTGAGGTCCGAGTGTTCGGCAGACTCTCTACGAGTTTGATGATGCGAAGTGCAAAATCCTTGGTGCGTTGTTTGAGATCATTCATGGCGATCAAATTCTATTTTGATTCACAAGTGACTTTCAACCATTCCGCATTCCGAACTTCGTGTTCCGCATTTCAATAGACATATCGAAACTCCGCTGTGCCTAGCAGGGCTTGCACGAGCGTTTGAAGATCCAAGTCTTCCGCATCGACAACTTCTTCCGAAGTCGGTTCGCGGCCCAGAACAAGCTTGAAGGCTGCTTTGAGATCCCCTCCAGCCTTGTCAGCGATCTCAGCCGCGATGTTCTCGACCAGTGGGTTGTTCATAAAAAAGAGAGCCTGTGGGGCGACGGTGGTCACATCGCGCTGGCCTTTGATTTGGGTGGGGCCGGGGAAGTCGAAAGTGCTGAAGAGTTCAGGCACGTTGTCGCGGACAACGGGAAGATAAATCGTGCGATACGAGTCCTCAACACTGAGCAAGCCCCGCGTAACACCGTGACGACCTTTGCCACCCGTGCCTGCCACCTGAATGCCTTCCGGGCGGTCGAAGATGAGCCGTCCAGCGAGTTGCAGAAGCGTGTCGCGCAGGGGCTCTATTTCCAGACGTTTGGCATTCATGCGCCAGTAGAGTTTGTTGCCTGCGTCCGGGTGTTCTGAGGAATGCGGAGTGGGTGAATGCGGAGTGTGGAATTCGGAATGCGGCATGAAAGACGCTGACGCGGAGGCTGTGCCGGATTTGGATTCCACACTCCGCATTCCGAGTTCCGCCTTTGAGGACGCCAGCCGATACGTCCTGCTCAACATCATCGCCCTGATCATGCGTTTGATGCTCCAGCCGCCTTCGACAAAACGGATGGCAAGATGGTCGAGCAGCTCAGGATGCGTGGGATCCGCACCCGTGATGCCAAAATCATCCGGCGTTCGCACGAGACCTTCGCCGAACAAATGTTGCCAAAGACGATTCACCAAAACACGGGAAGTGAGTGGATGCGTGGGTTGCGTCATCCATTGGGCGAGTTCCAGGCGACCGGAGGATTGCGGCGGAATGTTCGGAAAGGCTGGCAACTCAGGCAGCGTGAGCTTGCCGCGATCCGGCGCGGCTTCGCGCTCAAAGGGATCACCACCGACGGCGAGTTCACAGTCGCGCACGTCTCCTTCGATGACGCCCATGCAAAAGTGCGGATCATGGTCGTAGCGGATGGTTTCCTTGGGATTGCCGAGCGCCCGCAGGTCATCCATCGAATGCAGACCCGCAGGGAGTTTGGTGGGCGGTCCGACAGCTTCATCGAGCTCGGTGGGAAGATCCACCAGTGCCTCGGGACTGACATACCCACCCCGCGCCTCGTCATTGCGATTCGGCGTGCCACTCAGCGTGCGGCTGCTGTAAAAGATGCCCGCCAGCGCATAGTAGTCCTTTTGGCTCACGGGCTCAGTTTTATGATCGTGACAGCGCGCGCAACTCAAAGTTAGGCCAAGAAAGGCGCGGGAGACGACATCGATCTGGTCATCGACCTGATCGAGCACGAACTGCTCATAGCTGCCTTCTTGAACATTCATGCTGCCGAGCGCCAACATGCCTGTGCCGACGATTTGATCGCGACGCTGAAGCACCGTCTTCGCGGGCAATAAATCGCCTGCGATCTGCTCCGCGACGAATCGATTGTAGGGCTTGTCCGTGTTGAGCGAATCAATCACCCAATCCCGATAACGCGCCGCATACAAAAACGGCGCGTTCCAGACGCGACCGACGCTATCGGCATAGCGCACGACATCCAGCCAATGCCGCGCCCAGCGCTCGCCGAAACGTTCGGATAGGAGGAAGGCGTCCACAACCTTCGCAAAGGCGATGTCATCCGATGCAGGATCGCGCAGAAAGGCATCGATCTCGGTTTGAGAAGGCGGCAGGCCGCGCAGATCGAAGGATGCGCGGCGGATGAGAATGACACGTGGCGCATCACCGATGGGACGGAGGTTTTCCTTTTCTAGCCGGGCCAGGATAAATCGGTCGAGGTCGTCTTTGGGCCACGCATTGTCTTGGGTGGCTGGAATCGGATGCCGCGTGATGCGCAGGTAGGACCAGGGTGTGGGGTTCTCGTATGTCGAGGCGGCGTGAGATAACAAACCGCCGAGGAGCACCGCAGAGAGGATGAGAACGCAGAGATGGATGTTCATGACCGCCTTTACTTACAGTTGTAATCCTGAACGGATTACATGCGTAATCCTGAATCGACAAGCCTCTTTTTTGAATGGCTCAACGATGCCCGGCCTTGAGAAAGGTGAAGGGGTGGTCAGCCGACGCTTCAGGGGGGTTCGTCGGAGCAATCGGGCGGCCTCGTCGCAGGTCTTGGGCGGGTGAGTCGGAGCTTCAGGGGTGGTTCATGGCAGCTTGGAGGCTCCGGCTTCGCGGCCTTGGGGTGGCTCGTCAGAGCTTGGGGGGTCCCTGGTCGCAGCCTTGAGGCCTCGGCGAGGGGGCCCTGAGGCTCCGCTTCACCACCTCGTGGGGTCCAGCTCGGGGGCCTGTGGGCCTCGGTTCACCACCTTCAGAGGGTCGGCTCGGGTGCCTTGGGGGTGCCGTTGCCCCCCGCTGAGGCCCCCGATACCCCCCTTGGGGGTCCCCC
>JAIXVB010000460.1 GCA_027483245.1 Verrucomicrobiaceae bacterium
AGCATTTCGGATGGGTGGTTGACCTTGCGTGTCCAGCTGAGGTCGGACACGTGGATCATGCCGTCGATGCCTTCTTCCAGTTCCACGAACGCACCGTAAGCGGTGAGGTTGCGGACCGGGCGGGTCATCGTCGTGCCAATCGGGTAACGAACGTCGATATCGTCCCATGGGTTGGTGTCCAGCTGACGGACGCCAAGGCTGATCTTGCGCTCTTCCTTGTTGATGCCAAGGACGCGGGCTTCGATTTCCTGACCCACGGTGAGAACATCGGAAGGACGCGCGATGCGCTTCGTCCAGGAGAGTTCGGACACGTGAACGAGACCTTCGACGCCTTCTTCCACTTCGCAGAAGGCACCGTAAGCGACGAGCTTGGTGACCTTGCCACGGACGGTCTGACCGACGGGGTAACGGGCTTCGATGTTTTCCCAAGGATTGTTCTGGAGCTGTTTGAGGCCCAGGGAGACACGCTCTTTCTCGCGATTGACTTCGAGAATGACCACGTCCAGACGCTGACCGATGCCGACCATCTCAGTAGGATGGTTCAGGCGGCCCCACGACATGTCGGTGATGTGAAGCAAACCGTCCATGCCATTGAGGTCCACGAACACACCGAAGTCGGTGATGTTCTTGACCACGCCGATGACCTTGTCGCCTGGATTGACAGACTCGAGGAACTTCTGGCGCTGCTCGGCGCGCTCTGCCTCGATGACTTCGCGGCGGGAGAGGACGATGTTTTTGCGGTCGTCGTTGATTTTGACGATCTTAAATTCGAAGACCTTGCCGACGTATTCGTTGAGGTCTTTTGGCGGAATGATGTCGATTTGGCTGCCAGGAAGGAAGGCTTCGACGCCGACGTTGACCATAAGGCCACCTTTGACGACCGACTTGATCTTGCCTTTGACGAGGCCGCCATCGCGGAACACGGAGGCGATCTTTTCCCAGTTCTGTTTGTAGGCTGCCTTTTCCTTCGAGAGGACGACCATGCCTTCGTCATTTTCCAGTTTTTCGAGGAGGACTTCGACCTCGTCACCGACCTGGATGTCTTCGTCTTCAAACTCGTTGGCGGGGATTGCGCCTTCGGATTTGTAACCGATGTCCACGAGGACGATCTGCGGTTTGATTTCAAGGATCCGGCCTTTAACGATGGATCCTTCGTGAAGTTCACGGAAGGATCCTGCGATCATCTCCGCGAGTGTGCTTGCGCTCATGTATGTTTGTTTGGGTTGGGAGTGCCAGTTTCATAAACCGCACACGGCCTTCCACTCCGGAGGGCTGCAGCGGGCTGATGTCCGGTACAGTCAGAGGACTGCTGGACAAAAGGGCCGCCATAGTCGGGGATGAATGAGACTTGGCAAGGGGAAAGGTGGGGATGGCCTGCCCGGGGTCGTCCTACAGATAGCCGAAATTCTTCTTGCCAGCGGCTGAAGGGCTACTAACCTTCGTTCCCCCTCTTCCCAGCATTTGGGACGGGGAACACGAAAGCCCAAGCCGATGAAAGCCGAACTCGTTGAACAAGCTGCCTTAATCATCAAAGATCCGCCCATGCTGATCAACATGGTCTCCAAGCGCGTGAAGCAACTTACCAGCGGTCGCGCTCCCCTCGTGGAACGTCGCCCAGGTCTTCGTGAGGCTGATCTCGCTCTGCTCGAAATCATTCAGGGCAAAATCAAAATTCAAGATCTCTCTGACGCCTAATGGGCGTCATCGGGCGGTTTTGACCCGTCCGCCACCCCATGTCTGAAGAAATTGCCACCAACCGTAAGGCACTTCGAGATTATCATATCTTGGAGCGATACGAGGCAGGGGTCGAATTGCGGGGGACGGAGGTCAAATCCATCCGTCTCGGCAAGTTAAACATCAGCGATGCCTTCGCACGTGTCGAGCGTGGGCAAGTATGGCTCTACAACCTGGACATCCAGATTTATGAAAAGGCCAGCTTTTCTCAGCACGAGCCACGCCGCACTCGCAAGCTGCTCCTGCATAAGCGGGAGATTTTGAAACTCTTTGAGCACACTCAGCAAAAAGGTCTGACACTGCCTGTTCTGCGCGCCTACTGGAAAGATTCCAACGTCAAAATCGAAATTGGCGTGGGGAAAGGCAAGACGAAGGGGGATCAGCGCGAGGATTTGAAAGAAAAGGCGATCAAACGTGAAACTCAACGCATCGTCTCCAGCTTCAATGAGAAGCACGGACGCTGATTTGGAAAGTGTGGCTTTAGGCGAGTAAGAGCTCGCATTGCCCCCGAGCGTGAGCAGCGGCCTATTTTAACAAACACGATCCAATCGCCGACAAACGCGGCATTGAGGATCTTGTCTCGTCATCTTGATTCCTGCTTCGCCCTGCCCATGCTGTCGCATGGCCACTTTGGCAGACGATCTCATTTCTCTTCTCGGCGCAGCTCGCGTGTCCGTTTCCGATAGCGACCTTGCCACCCACAGCACTGACAAGTGGTTCGCGGCGAACCCTCCCGAGGTCGTGGTTCATGCGGAGTCGGCTGAGGAGGTTTCCAAAGTTCTGCGCTACGCTCATGAAAATCGCATTCCAGTCACGCCTCAAGGATCACGTGTCGGTTATGTCGGTGGTTGTGTGCCTCTGAAGGGTGGCATTGCTCTTTCGGTCGCGCGGATGAATCGTGTCCTCGAGATCAATACCGCAGATGGGGTTGCCGTCGTTCAGCCCGGGGTCATCACTGGAGAGCTCCAGGCCCAGGTTCGTGAAAAAGGCTGGTTCTACCCGCCTGACCCCGCTTCTCTCAAAGAATGCAGCCTCGGTGGCAACGTGGCCACCAATGCAGGTGGCCCGCGCTGCCTGAAATATGGAGTGACTCGCCATTATGTCCTGGGCCTTGAAGCCGTGTTGGCGGACGGCTCGATTGTGCGGGCGGGAGGCCGCTGCCACAAAAATAAGACCGGTTTTGACCTCGTGGGGCTCATGGTCGGCAGTGAAGGCATGCTAGGCGTAGTCACGGAAGCCACCCTGCGAATCATTCCCCATCCGCCGATGCGGGCGATGTTGTCCGCAGGTTTTTCCTCGTTTGCCGATGCGGCGAACGCGGTGCAGCGCATTTTGAATTCGGGTTTTCTCCCGAGCGCGCTGGAAATTGCCGATAAATTCACCCTGCGTGCTGCCCGTGAATATCTGGGCGAGTCCGTCACACCTCAAGGGGATGCCCACCTTTTGGTCGAAATCGACGGTCAGGTCGAGTCGGTGAAAGGTGAGTTGCAATTGCTGGCCAAACTGGTGCGTGAGCTGGGTTGCACCTGTCTAGAAGAAGCGCTGGGAGATGCTGCCTGCGAACGCTTTTGGAAATTG
Organism: Verrucomicrobiaceae bacterium; assembly: GCA_027483245.1. GTDB lineage: Bacteria > Verrucomicrobiota > Verrucomicrobiia > Verrucomicrobiales > Verrucomicrobiaceae > Prosthecobacter. The sequence continues at coordinate 3,313 of JAIXVB010000460.1, forward strand.
CGACGTGAGTTCAGCTACAGCCTGCGCAACACAGGCCTGATTAAATTGAATGAGGACATCGTCGTGCCACGCAGTCGCCTCGTTGATCTGGTGGACTTCGCGGAGCAGTTGCAGGCCGAGTGCGGGTTCCCGGTCGCATGCTTCGGCCATGCAGGAGATGGCAACATCCACGTGAACATCATGGTTGCGAGCATGGATGACCCCGCACAGCGTGAGCGTGCCGAAGTCGCCCTGGATCGACTTTTTCGCCAAGTGATCGCCTGGAAAGGTGCCATCACCGGTGAGCATGGCGTGGGAATTGCGAAGCATCGGTGGTGGAAAGAAGCTGTCTCCACGGAGGCTCATCAAACCCACCTGCGCTTGAAGGCAGCCTTGGATCCGCATGGTATTTTGAATCCCGGTAAATTCCTCGACTAACCCAAAAGGTCCCTGTTCATCATGCGTTCGCTTCTTTCCCTGGCCGATCTCGATGAACAACTAAGCCAACCGACGCAGGGTGTTTTGGACACACTGCGCGTGCTTGAGGGGGATGTGATGGTGCTAGGGGCGGGTGGGAAAATGGGCCCTACCCTCGCGCGAATGATCCGACGCGCCCTGGATGCACTGGGTCAAAAGAATCGCGAGGTCATCGCTGTCTCACGCTTTTCATCGCCAGAGGCCCAATCCGAGCTGTCTCGACATGGCGTTCGCACCCTGGCCTGTGACCTTCTCAATGCTGCGCACGTGGACGCCTTACCCGAGGTTCCGAACATTCTGTTCTTGGCAGGACAAAAGTTTGGCACCCATTCCGCACCAGGGCTGACTTGGGTCATGAACACGACCGTGCCGAGCATTGTGGCACAACGTTTTGCGCGATCTCGCATCGTGGTCTTTTCCACTGGCTGTGTGTATCCCCTGACCTCAGTGGAGGGACTTGGATCGAGTGAAAGGGATGCATTGGGACCGCCCGGTGAGTATGGAAACTCCTGTGTCGGTCGAGAGCGCGTCTTTGAATACCATGGGCAACAACAAGGAACGCCGATGCTGTTCTATCGTTTGAGTTACGCCATCGACCTTCGATACGGTGTGCTCATGGATGTGGCGCAAAAGGTTGCTCAAGGTGAACCTGTGGATGTCACCATGGGCTATGTAAATGTGATCTGGCAGGGCGATGCCAATGCGCGTGCAATTCAATGCCTCGCCCACACCACCGTTCCGCCGATTGCGTTGAATGTCACGGGTCTTGAACGTGTTAGCATACGGGAATTGGCAAAGGAGTTTGGCGAGATCTTTCAAAAGCCTGTGACGATCATCGGCTCTGAAGCACCCACAGCTTGGCTCTTTGATGCCTCTTTATCGAATGATTGGTTCGGCCCACCCTCGGTGAGTTTGGAAGAAATGATTTGTGCGACTGCAGATTGGGTCAGCGCCGGTGGAGTCACGAATGGAAAACCAACCCACTTCCAAGCACGCGATGGACAGTTTTGATTTCAAGGTTCGATTGAATGAAGGGCTCGCTATTCCGGCTCATCCATTGGCTTTGAACGCGCAGCGTCGGTTGGACGAACGTCACCAACGTGCCCTAACACGTTATTACATCGCTGCAGGAGTCGGCGGTATCGCTGTCGGTGTTCATACCACTCAGTTTGCGATTCGTGATCCGCGTGTCGGTCTGTTTGAGCCCATCCTAGCGTTGGCCAAAGAAGAGATGGACCGTGCTGCTCGACCCTTGGTGAGAATAGCTGGGATCTGTGGAATGACTCCGCAAGCCACAGCGGAAGCGGCTTTGTTAAAATCGCTCGGCTATCATGCAGGGTTACTCAGCCTCAGTGCTTTAGTGACCGCGACGGATGATGAACTCATTAACCATTGCGTCGCAGTCGCTGAAATCGTGCCCATCATCGGTTTTTATCTTCAGCCAAGTGTTGGAGGGCGGTCACTACCCTATTCATTTTGGCGCCGATTCGTGGAAATTAAAAATGTCGTGGCCATCAAAGTAGCGCCATTCAATCGCTATCAAACGCTTGATGTCGTTCGTGCAGTCATGAACGCTGGGCGTAACGACATTGCGCTCTACACCGGAAACGATGACAACATCGTCGCTGATCTTGTGACACCCTTTCGGTTTGAGGGAAACGAACGTCGTATCTCAGGCGGACTTCTCGGCCATTGGTCTGTGTGGACTCAGCGTGCGGTTGAGTTGCACCAGCGATGCCAAGACGAAACCCTCAACGCCAAAACGCTTCGTCTTGGTGTTGAAGTAACCGATTGCAACGCTGCATTCTTTGATGCTGCAAATCACTTCAGTGGTTGCATAGCCGGATTGCATGAGGTCTTGCGTCGCCAAGGCTTGCTAAAAGGAATTTGGTGCCTCGACGAAAAGGAACAACTCAGTTCAGGGCAGCTCTCTGAGATAGACCGTGTTTACGCAGCCTATCCGCATCTCAATGATGACGAGTTCGTTTCGGAACATCTGGATGATTGGCTGAGAGCATAATCGGACCGCATAGACTGATGATCAGCACGGAGGTCACGTGCCCTAATGCGCAAGCGTGCCAAGAGAGTCTAACGAGCGATCGAACAAATGTTGATCATTAACAGAGCTGAACAAAAAGGGATATCTGTTATTGAATAAAGTTGGTTAGACGTGATGGG
>JAIXVB010000320.1 GCA_027483245.1 Verrucomicrobiaceae bacterium
GGAAAACGCCAGCATCATCGAAGGCATCCTCGACGCCACCCTCAAAGGTCCGAAGCGCGACATCGCCGTGCTGAACGCTGCCGCCGGATTTGTCATCACCGGACTCAGCCCCAACCTCCCCGAAGGCAAAATCCTGGCCGAGAGCCTGCTCGATCGAGGCGCTGCTCATGATAAGATGTGCGCGATGCGTGATTGGTGCTGACTTCGGTGATCAGTATTCAGTACTCAGTATTCGGTGATCGGTGGTCAAAAGGGTCATCGGAGGTGAATCGTCCTCGTCCTCGTCCTCGTCCTCCTCCTCGAACTCGTCCTCGATTCTTGGGTGTGGACCGGTCTCGAGACTCCCAAGCACCATGGGCATCCTGCCGTCATCATGAGAGCTGTAAGGTGCTCCGATGTGGCAGATTGGTGCTTCAATCCGAGAGATCGAAGCTCCGATGTGGCAGATTGGTGCTTCAATCCCAGAGATCGAAGCTCAAATGCGGCAGATTGGTGCTTCAATCCCAGAGATCGAAGCTCCGATGTGGGATACGTGAGGAAGCTCAAGGACTTCCTCTTTCTGAACACCGATTACTGAACACTGATTACTGAAACACTGCCCCTCCGTGGAGACCGGAGAGCATTCCACGTTCGAAAATCGAGGACGAGTTCGAGGAGGAGCACGAGGACGATGCAAAGGGCCTACCATAACTCGACCTTTATCGTGAGCTGATCATTTGCTTGAGACGGTGTTGCCTGCCGAGTAAGGACAGTGGACCATCCATGACTGACCTTTTGCGCCATCCTCTCTGGGAAGCGGACTCCCTGGGCTCTGCCCTGCCTGACTGTGACTACGGTGTCAGCGTCTCGCTGCCACTTTGGCGGCACGTGATCGGCTACGAGGAGGGGGATGCGGAAGTGGTATCGAAGTTTCGCTCCGGTTACCCTCGCTTTTGCTGCCCTCCGGCGATCTCGCGCCTTTTCGCGGCAGCAGAGCTGGCCCTGGCAGGTGCCGGGGAGCGTTGCCTTGTTTTTCCAGGACTGATTCACGCGCAGCGATGCGTGGAGTATCTCTCACGGGCAGGTCAAACCGGCCGGGCTCAGGCCTGGGGGGCAGAGTCGCTGGGCGTGGCGATTTTCCCAGCGGAGTCGTATGTGACGGCGCGGCGTTTTTGGCGCTTTTGTGGGGAAGTGGTCAGCACGCGACAAGCCTGCGCGGTGCTGGGAGAGAGCACTGGCGCGGCGGTGCCCGTAACGGTGGAACAAGGCCGCACGGCGAGTGATCTGATCCGCCGTCGCTTGGCCGATCTAGCCGGGCAGCAGGCCGAGGATGTATTTCTTTTCCCCTCGGGAATGGCGGCAAACTTCGCCGTGCATCGGATGCTGACGACGCTGCTGCCAGGGCGGAAGACGGCGCAGCTGGACTTCCCTTATGTCGATGTGCTGAAGCTGCAGGAGCAGCTCGGCCATGGCGCGCATTTTCTACCCCTGCTGACGGCGGCGGAGTATGAGGATCTGCGGGCACTGCTCGCACGGGAACCACTGGCGGGGCTCTTTTGTGAAGCACCGAGCAATCCCCTGCTCCGCTGTGTGGACCTGCCGAGGCTACTGGAAATCCGCGCTGAGGTTCAGTCTGAGGTACCCTTGATCCTCGATGACACGATCTCCACAGGGGTGCATGCCGATGCCTGCCGGGTGGCGGATGTGGTGACGAGCAGTCTGACCAAGAGCTTCTCCGGTGCAGGCGATGTGATGGCCGGGAGCGTGATCCTGAACCGGGCCTCACGCCATCACGCCGCTTTTTCTGCCTTCTTAAAAGCCCATGCGGATCATGAACTGTGGCGGGAAGATGCGGTGGCGCTGGAGCTGAACTCGCGGGACTTTGTCAAACGGGCGCACCGGATGAGTGACAATGCGTTGGCGCTTGCAGAATACCTGAAAACTCACCCCAAAGTGGAACGCGTGTGGCATGCCCGCTGGGATGGCGGCCCGGGTTATGAATCCGTGCGGCGTGAGGGCGGCGGCTATGGCTGCCTTTTCTCGTTTGTGCTGAAGGATGCGGCCAAAACCAGCGCCCCTTTTTACGATGGCCTGCGCGTCTGCAAAGGGCCGAGCCTGGGCACCAACTTCACCCTGGTCTGCCCCTACACGCTGTTGGCCCACTATGAGGAACTACCCTGGGCGGAGAGCTGCGGCGTGCCGCGACACCTGATCCGTGTGTCTGCCGGGCTGGAGGAGCCGGAGGACCTGATCGCTAGGTTCGCGGCCGCACTGGGCTGAACACTCCGCCCAGACGGAGATTCGCGCGGCGGATTTCAGACTTTTCACCTTCCAGCTCCCTTCACTCCGCATCGACACGGAAAAGGGTTTGCTACCCCTCACGCCTGACTGCATTACTCAGGCGTCTTCCCCCATCGCCATGCAGTTCGTTTTTCCTTCTCATCTTCAGCTCGGTCATGAGCACAGTGACGGTTTTCACCAGGAGCTGCTGCGTGGACTGACGCATAAGCTCAACAACCTGCTGGCTGTGATCCAGGGCTTTAGCAGCCTGATCCTGATGACAGATGACCTAGACCCAGGCGTGGCAGAGAACATGCAGCACATCCGCGAGGCCTCCGTGGGTGTCACGGCCCTGAGTGAGCGCATCCGCTCTGCGGGTGGCTGTGCAAAGCTGACCCCCCAGCCTCTGAGCCTGAATGAATACCTGAGCGTGGTCGAAGGTGCTCTGATGGAGCCCTTCACCAAAAACGGCGTTCAGCTGGAAGCCGATGTGCAACCAGGCCTGCCCCCAGTGATGCTCGACCCGACGAAGTTCAAAGACATCCTTTTGGAACTTCTGCGCAATGCGGCCGAGGCAGCGAGCAAGTCCAATGGCCGGGCAATGCTCAAGATCGCCGGACCGGGCGTCATCACACCGGCAGATCAGCGCCGGGTGGACATCCTGGTCAGCAACACCGGTTCCCAAATTCCACAAGACAAGTTGGCCGAGGTCTTCCGCCCTTTTCACGGCTCCAAAAACAGCAATCATCTGGGCCTGGGCCTGACGATCGCCGCGATGCTCTGCCACCAGATGAATTTGCAGATCGGCATCGCCAGTGAGAACAACACAACGACGCTCTGGCTGAGCTGCCCGGCAGCCTAAGACCACTCTTTGAGCCGCTCCGGGAAGGGGCAACCGGCACAGGCCGAGTCATCCTCCAGACAAAAGTCCTCATAGATCTGCAACAACCCTTGGTGCTGATGCAGCTTGGTCCGGAAGGGCACCGCATACGCACTGTCGCCAAAAAGGCGCAGCACTGCGCGGCGCACCTTTTGGTTATCCTGCACAGCGGGCAGCTCCAGATATTCTGCCCACAGACGAGTGCGCTGAGGCATGAGCATGGGGTAGGCGACATTTGCCAGCATCTCATGGACGCGTGATTCACCAATCAGGGTGCTAGGCCGCTTCGCAGGTGCGGACAACAAGGTGTAGTGCGTGCTCCAGTGATCATGGGTGAGCGCCAGCAGAGTTTCCCGCCAGGCCGCCTGACTCCAGCGAGTAGACTCCAGCAAAGGCGCACTGACAGCTGACCAATTCCCCAAAAGAGCCCCCAGAGCCCCGAGCCGACGATGCGGGTGATTCCCGGGCCGCGCCCCGACCAGACGCCAGCGCAAAAGCTGCCGTTCAGTCAACCAGTGCTGGCATTCATCCCGCACCTGCCACCATTCATCCCAAAGACTGCGCAGGTAAGCGCGCGTGTCCGGCAGGGTGTCCTCATACCGAACGCTTTCGAGAAACGTCGAGACCCCATAGAGCAGTGCCTCACGCTGAAGAGGGCTGCATTTCAACAATCGCCGCAGAGGCAGACGCTGGCTGAGAATGGTGAAAGGCTGTTGGTTATTCCGATAACCCAGAGTCTGAGCCAGCGCCTGATAAAGCGCCTGTTCCGGCCCCTGGGCAGCCACACTGCGGGCAAGCCTGGCCGACTTTCGGGCGAGTCGATGCTGCGCAGCGGCCTCGATCATGGAAAGCAC
>JAIXVB010000069.1 GCA_027483245.1 Verrucomicrobiaceae bacterium
CGTGGGCTCATAAATCTCATCCAAAGCCAAACGAAAGGTCTGTGTGTGGCCATGCTCACGCAGGGTGAATCCACGTCCGGCACGCATGTCAGCGAGAGCGCGGGTGAGTTTTTTCGGGGGCTCAGGCGCGGCGACTGAGCTTAAATCAGGCGCTAGGGGCGCTGCTACCTGCGGTTGAGGCGTGGAGGCTGTGGGCGTGGGGGCAGACGAGTCACTCTGTTGTTGCCAAAAAAGGCCCAGGCTCGCGAGGATCACGAGCAGGAGGAAAGAGAGAGCGCGGAGACGATGAAGGGGCTGGTTCGCCATGGAAAGTGAGATTGTGGAAACATCCTGCACAAAAACAGCGTCGCTAGTTTAAATTATGGAAATTATTAATTTAGCGGTTATTTCAAAGGGTTGCGAGTTTCCGCTCCCTGCGTGATGACTTGGCCCCGATGCCCGCAGACTCTCGTTTTCTCACCTCCCGCTGGTTTCTCTGCCTGCTCTTTGCCGTCGCGGTTGTCGGCGTCATCGGGTTTCAAATGACCTCAGGAGCCTGGGCTTCCGATCTGGGGGGAGATCCTGATGAACCGGCCCATGCGGTGACCAGTCTGATGGTTCGCGACTACCTGGCGGGTGGTTTGGGGCAGAACCCACTGGCCTTTGCCCAGCGCTATTATGAGGACTTTCCAAAGGTCGCTCTGGGCCATTATCCACCGGGTTATTATGCGTTGGCAGGTGTCTGGATGCTGCCCTGGGCTGCCCCGCAGGCCTTGTTTGCGCTCCAGGCCTTGTTTGCCGGGTGTCTGGCGGTGCTGGTCTTTCGGGCGGCGCTTCGTCTGCGTCTGAATCCGGTGGCTGCGGTTTTTGCGGCGCTGCTGGTGATCCTGGTGCCCGTGACCTTGAAGCTGACCCAGCAGGTGATGGCCGATCTCATGCTGACCTGTCTGTGCCTGATGGCGGTGGAGGCCTGGGCGCGATTCATGGAGCAACCGCGTGCGGGTCGGGCGCTGTTGTTTGGCGCGCTGGCGGCGGCGGCGATTTTGACCAAGGGGTCCGGTCTCGCGCTGGCTCTGGTGCCGGCGGTGGCGGTGCTGCTCACGGGGCGTTGGGCCCTGTTAAAAACCGTGTCGTTTTGGCTGGCGGGCGTGCCTGTGGCGCTGCTGGCCGGGCCGTGGATGCTCTACTCCACCAAGATCACCCAGGAAGGTATGGTGAAGGTGGGGGCGGTGCAGTATTTCACCAAGGGACTGGCTTTTTACACCCGTGCCGCAGGCTGGACCTTTGGGTGGCTGATGCTCGCCCTGACCGTGGCGGGTCTGATTCTTGTCATCTCGCGGGGTCGGAAGGCCGGGCAGGTGGATTTGCGCATCGCGTCATTGTTAGGACTGCTGGCGGGGACCTTGGCAGTGATGCTGCTGGTGCCTGCGGGCTACAGCAGTCGTTACTTCATGCCCATCGTGCCGGTGATGGTGCTGCTGGCGCTCAGCGTGGTGGATCTGCTCCAGCAGCCCTGGCGACCCTGGGGTTTGGCAGGGCTGCTAGTCGTGACACTCGGCCTCACCAAAGGCGGTGAAATGAAACAGGTCCAGGGATTCAATCGAGCGGTCGATCAGGCACTTCAGGAAAGTGCTGCCACACCCCGCCGTTGGTTGGTCAGTTCCGACCCACGCGGGGAAGGGGCGATCATCGCCGCCGGTGCCTTTGCCTCGGAACAACGCGCTCCTTCGTCCCTGCGCATCCATCGCGCCTCCAAGGAACTCGGCAGCACGGATTGGCTGGGGCGGGATTATCAGGGGGCCTTTGCCACGCCTGCGGAATTGCTGGCGCATCTGGACAAACGCGGCATCACTCAGGTCTTCGTGGATCTTTCCGTGCCGGAAAAACTGACGCCGCCCCACGAGGCCCTGCTGCTCCAGGCGCTGCGTGGCGATGCCGCTCGCTGGGCACTCGCACATGAAGAGCCCGTGCAAAGACAGCTCAAAACACCCCTGGCAAATTTACAAATCTACCGCCGATTGCCGATCCCCTGAGTCGCCGCTGTCAAGCCTGACTGCCGAACAAAAGTTCACCCTCAACTGCGCTCCAGGGTTGCCCTGCCTACCCCATTCGCTACCTCAACTCTCCCACCCAAGCGCGAACTTCAGCGCTGCTGCCTTTTTTAAACCATGTCTGCCTCCACCGAACTCAACATCACCCACGTCGAACGCGTCGCCAAAGAACTCGGTCTGCGCGCCATTCAGGTCGGTGCCACCGCCCAGCTCTTTGCCGATGGAGCCACCGTCCCGTTCATCGCCCGTTATCGTAAAGAGGCCACCGGTTCCCTGGACGAAGTGCAGATCCAAAATGTGAAGGAACGCATGGAGCAACTCGTCGCCCTCGACGATCGCCGTGCTGCCATCATCAAGTCCCTGGAAGAGCGCAAACTGATGACCGATGTGCTGCGCGCGAAGATCGACAAGGCCGAGACTCTGAACTCGCTGGAAGACATCTTCGCTCCCTTCCGTCCGAAACGCCGCACCCGCGCCACGATCGCCAAAGAGAAAGGCCTGGAGCCGCTCGCCGACTTCATCGAAGCCAACCTCCTCACCACTGGCGTGAAGTTGGATGACGAAGCCGCCAAGTTTGTGAATCCTGATCACGAGAACGAAGAACTCCGCGTCAAAGATGCCAACGATGCCCTCAGCGGCGCGCGTGACATCATCGCGGAACGCATCAGCGACAACGCCGAAGCCCGTGCTGCCCTGCGCAAGTTGTTCGCCGATCAAAGCACCGTTGTTTCCAAGGTCATGTTTGGCAAAGATGCCGAGGCCGATGCGCAGAAGTTCCGCGATTACTTCGACTGGAGTGAACCCCTGAAGTCCATTCCTTCGCATCGCATGCTGGCCATTCGTCGCGGTGAAAAAGAAGGGTTCCTGCTCATGCGCATCAATCCGCCTGAAGAGACGGCCGTGCAGATCCTCAGCAATCTCTTTGTCAAAGGCGGCAATGCCTGCACCGATCAAATGAAGCTGGCCTGCGCAGACAGTTACAAGCGTCTGCTCAGTTCCAGCATGGAGACGGAAGCGCGCCTGGAGTCCAAGAAAAAAGCCGACACCGAAGCCGTGCGTGTGTTTGCTGACAATCTCCGCGAGCTCCTTCTCGCCGCGCCTCTCGGGCAAAAACGCGTGCTCGGCATTGACCCTGGTTTCCGCACGGGTTGCAAAGTCGTTGTCCTGGATGCGCAGGGGCAGCTGCTCTTCAATGATGTGATCTATTTGTTAGGCGAGGGCAACAGCCTCATGCAGGCGAAGACGCTGATCATGAACTTAATCGAGCGTTACAAGATCGAAGCCATCGCCATCGGCAACGGCACTGCCAGCCGTGAGACGGAGGCCTTCATCAACAAGATCGGTCTGCCCAAATCCATCCTCGTGCTCATGGTCAACGAGAGCGGTGCCTCCATCTACAGCGCCAGCGAAGTCGCCCGTGAAGAGTTCCCAAATCATGACATCACCGTGCGTGGCGCGGTGTCGATTGCGCGTCGTCTCATGGACCCGCTGGCAGAACTGGTGAAGCTGGATCCGAAGTCCATCGGGGTCGGTCAGTATCAGCACGACGTGGATCAAAATCAGCTCAAGAGCAGCCTGGACAATGTCGTCATCAGCGCGGTGAACGGCGTTGGTGTGGAAGTGAACACGGCCAGCAAACAGCTGCTCAGTTACGTGTCGGGGCTCAACAGCACACATGCTTCAAACATTGTGGCTTACCGCAATGAGAATGGCCCCTTCAAGACCCGCAAGGATCTGCTCAAGGTCCCGCGTCTGGGCGACAAGGCCTTTGAACAAGCCGCAGGATTCCTGCGCATTCGAGGTGCTGAGCATCCGCTGGACACCAGCGCGGTACATCCTGAGCGCTATCCCTTGGTGGAAAAGATGGCCGCTGATCTTGGCTGCACGGTGGCGGATCTCATGCAGCGTGCGGAACTGCGCCAGAAGCTGGATTTGAAAAAGTATGTCAGCACGGAAGTCGGTCTGCCGACGCTTCAGGACATCATGAACGAACTGGCCAAACCCGGCCGTGACCCGCGCAAGCAGTTTGAGGTCTTCAACTTCGCCGAAGGCGTCAATGACATGAAGGATCTCACGGTGGGCATGAAGCTGCCGGGGATCGTCACCAACGTCACGGCCTTCGGAGCCTTTGTGGACATTGGCGTGCATCAGGACGGCCTCGTCCATGTCAGCCAGCTGAGCGATACCTTTGTGCGCGATGCTGCTGAAGTCGTGAAGGTGGCTCAAAAAGTCATGGTCACGGTCACCGAGGTGGACATTCAACGAAAGCGCATCGCCCTGAGCATGAAGTCGAAGCCGGACTTTGAGAAGAAGACGGGATCGGGCGGTCCAAGACCCGCCGGTGCTCCAGCAGGTGGACAAGGTGGCGGTGGACAGCGTGGTTTTGGCGGCGGTGGTGGTGGCGGAGGAGATCGCAATCGCTCCAGCGGCGGTGGCATGGGCAATCCCTTCGGTGGCGGGGGGGGCGGCGGTGACTGGTTCACGGCGGCGGCTCAGAAGGGCAAAAAGTAGCTCTTCGATGTGGGCGGCGGCGGGTTCACACCCGCCGTTTCGGTTCGGTAACATCATGCAATCCGTGGTGGTCAACGGGGCAGCTTTGCGCACAGTCGGGCCATGCCTGAAAAGCGCCCTTTTCTCTCGGCCAGCGTTCGCTGGGATGGTTTTTTCGATGTGATCCTTCTCTTGGCCTTGGCGGGTACTTGGCTGGGTTTGTTGGGGCACTGGCACTGGGCTCTGGATCTGTTCAGCCATTTCCGCTGGCAGTATCTGGGAATCTGTTTGCTAGCCCTGGGCTGGACACTGTGGCGGAAGCGACGTTTCACGCTGATCTGTTCGCTGGCTTCATTGCTTCTGAACGGCTGGCTGATTGGGCGGGCGAGCCTGCCTGATCCGGCTGCCTCGGCGGTGCAGGGAGAAGTCTTGAAGGTGGTCAGTTTGAATGTGCTGACGAGCAATCCTAACAAAGAGGGTGTTCTCAATTACCTGCGCTCTCAAAATGCAGACATCATCTTCCTGATGGAGGTCGATGCGGTCTGGGCAGAGGCGATGCGACCCCTGACCGAGACTCATCCCCATCATCTGATGCGGTCTCAGCGCGATAACTTCGGCTCGGCTCTCTTCAGTCGGTTGCCCTTGGAGAATCTGCGTCTCGTGGAGCATGGGGATTCAGGCATCCTGTCGATTCAGGCGGATTTAAAATGGGCCGATCGTGAGCTGACGCTTCTGGGGGCCCACCCGGTGCCGCCGATGGGGCCGAGCATGGCCTGGCGTCGGGATGTGCAGTTAAAAGCCATGGGCGAAGCGGTGCGGGATCTGAAACGGCCCACGCTGGTCATCGGAGATTTGAATGCCACGCCTTGGTCACGAGGCATGAGACTGCTGATGGAGAGCGAGGTCCTCGGCCATCGTTCTACGGCGGCTGCTTCACGTCCGACCTGGAAAGTCGGCACGATCTTTGCCCTGCCCATCGACCACGCTTTGTGCACCGCTCCCTTGGTGATCTCGAGTCGCGTGATCGGGCCGGATCTGGGATCGGATCATCGGCCGCAAGAGCTTGAGCTTGGTTGGGCTCCCTGAGTTGTACAGTCCGCCTCTTGCCAGAAGCAGGTGCATGGGGCATCTGATGCGCCATGCAGCTCGTCACGCACTCAGGAACTGATGCTTTTTCATTCTCACGCTCGGGCCAGGTGAAGCCCGGTGTGCTCATGGCCCTTGTGGCTGTGGCCTTGATCGGCTTGGTGATCTGGTCTTTTCAAATGGGCGGCAGTGGGCGCCCCGAGCGCGAAACCGCGCCGGTGAAATCCGTCTCAACCCCGACCGCGTCCACTCCAGTGACCCCACCGCCCTCGGTTCGGAAGCCCAAAGCCCTGCCACCGCGTCCCATCACGCCCGTTGCGGCGGCTTTCAAGAAACTGGAGAGCGAGGAGGAGCGCCTGAAGTACTTCCGCCGTGAGGTCGCCCTCACCCAGCCAGAAGATACCCAGTCACTTATCTGGGCGGCCGCGCGGGATCCGAAGCCAGCGATTCGTCACGAAGCGCTGGTGATGCTCCAGGCCGAGCCTTCCGAAGATTTTGTTCGTGAGGTTGTCGTCGAGATGATGCAGGACCCGGACCCGAGTGTCAGCGATCTGGCCTTTACCAAACTGACCGAACGGGATGAAGGCACCCGCGTGGAGCTGCTGAAAAAGATCACGGACTCCGACAATGCTGTCGTTGCCAAGCGGTCCGTGCAAGAGCTGGGAGCCTACGGTCGTGGCAACAAAAGTGCGGTCGAGGCTCTCGTCGGCATCGCCGCCACGCAATCAGCCAACGTCATCCCCGAGAC
>JAIXVB010000482.1 GCA_027483245.1 Verrucomicrobiaceae bacterium
AAGGCTGAGATGTTGCCGTTGGATTGCAGAGTCACCGCATTCACATCAAAGGTGTTTGCACCATTGCCCAGATCCACGCTCAAACCCTTGCCAAAGAAGAGTTCCCCACCGGCGGTGAAGTAGTCTGACCCCGTGCCCATGCGCACCGTCGCCAAACCCGAAATAAAGGTGGAGGTAAGGTCCACCGAATCATGCCCATCGCCAGTATCCAGGGTCAGGGTGCCTGGAAGAGAAAGGCCATCCAAAAGCAAATCGTCAGCCCCTGCGCCCATGCTCGCCTTCAAAGACAAAGGAGCGGCAAAGGTGATGGATGAAAGGACCGGCCCGCCATTCATGCGAAATTCGGTCGTGCCACCCGCTTGAGCGGAGATGGTCCAAAAATCGCCAGATTCAGTGATCTGCAGATCATTCGCCAATGCATCGCCCGTGAGACTGAGGACGCCTGCGGAGACGCTTAAAGTGACCAAGCCCGCTGGAGCAAGGCGTGACTCAAGCGATTCAAGGAGAGTCAAAGAAGAGATCGGATTTTTCATGGTGGTTTTAATTCCCACTCATGGACCCCACGACCGGTAGATTTATTCAGACTCTCCTCATCGGCTTGAAAAAAAGATTCCGCCCGATGGGTGATCGACCCCACGTCAACGTTTGCCCCCCAAACGATCGAACAAAGGAACCGGACGTTTGGGCGGCTCGGGAGCTACGGGTTTCTTTCCTTCTCCAGCGATTCTCTCGGCTTCACGCAGGTTGGCTGCGGTGGGCGGTTCACGACTTGTCGTTTTGTTTTGAGTGCCCTTGAGAATCCGGGCATTCCACTCGGTGTCTTTGATGGAACCTTCACCGCGATACTCGAGCAATTCACTAAAGGGCATGAAGACCAAACCGGGCAATCCACGAATGCGAACCTGTGCAGTCAAGTCCACCGCATCTCGGATAAAGTCGATTTTGCCACCCAGTGCAATTTTAAACACGCTGGTCAGGGCTTCGAAGTTCTCGGTCATCACATAACCATCCGCCACTTCAAACGTGCAATTGGCTTCCTTGGCCACGTTGTATCCCTTGATCTGTCCAGGCAAGATACTGCCCAAAAGGGGCGTCAGCGGTCCAAGAATTGGCACCGCATAAAGGTTGCCATTCACGATGATCGCAGCTCCCCCACCCTTGAGCGCCAACCAATCGTTCAACCGACCTGCAAAACGGAAATGCCCGGTGATGTCGCCCTCCGTGTCATTGACCTTCGAATAAAGGGAGGCAAAGCGCTGAAAACTCACCCCTTCGAGCCTGAGTTCACCTGCATAAGGTTGTGGCGTGCGACTCTCATCCAGCGTTCCTTTGAGTGAAAAAGCGCCGCCTAACAATGAGGAACGAATGTCAAATCGAGTCGTGCTGCCGGTGCTCGCCACATCGGCGTTCATGGCGGTGAAAGGCACCTTTTTCCCAAAGATCTCATATGGAAACTCGCCTGCTTTCACGATCACCGAAAAGTCATTGTTTCCTGGCAAAAGATCGACCGTTCCCTTGGCATTCATGGGCTCTCCAAAGGCACTGCCACGAATATCAAACCGCATGTCCATGCCTTTAAAGATCAAGTCGCCTTCAGGTCGGCTGATGAGGATGTCATCTCCCCAGAGTGCATACCGCCCAGTCCCGGTGGGATGTTTAAAATGCACCTCGAAGTCGCTTTTGGAGCCGTCCTTGTAATAAATCACACCGTCTAATTCTACCGCCGTATTGTTGGGCAGGCGATACTTGGCGATTTGTTCGGCGGCCTTGGGGGCAAAACAACTCGTCACGGCCACGGGATCCAGTTTGGATTTCACTCCCTCCAAGCGCACCCATTTCTCAAGATCATCCACATGCACATGAGTGACTTCTCCGATTCCCTCGGGTCGAACGACGCGGGCATTTCGATAGTGCTGAATCGGCCCCTGAAACTCCACATCCGCCTCCAAGAGATTCAGGTCCACCCCTCGGTAGGCAAAGTCTTTCAACTCACCGCGCCCCTGGTTCATGCAAAGCTGCAAATCCGCCTTTGGCCCCTGCCCTTCGACCTCAAAGTAGATGCTCGATTTCGGATTGAACTGAAAACGCGAGATGATCTCTCGTGTCTGCTTCATCTGAGCAAAGGGCAAAAACGCATTGGGATCCATGCGCAGCACCGCGCGATAACGAAAGCCCTCCGAATCGTGCGACAAGGCCTGCGCGGTCACGGTGCCGGTTTCATGTTTCAGCAACAAATCGCGAATGTACACCCCTTCAGGAGCGACCCCAATGTTCGCCTCCAGACCATCAAACACCGCTCCGCGAGTGCTGAATCGTCCGCAATCGAGGCGGCCAGTGACCTCCACCGGTCGCTTGTGTTTGGCCAAGGGCCCATCGACATACCAAACGCCGTTGAGAGCCAAGTGCGGTGTCTCATAGAACACGATCTCTCGAAGGTTGTCACTGTTGAGGAAAGTCTGCGCGAGGCCTGGGAGATCGGCACTGGAAGCCATCTGAAAACGCAGATCGGGCGTGCCCATCCGCCAAGAAGCGCTCGCATTCACCTGGCCAATTTCATCTTTCAAATACAAGCGCGTCAGGTCCACCAAACCCGCATTGTATTCCGCTTCAGCCACCAATTCCCGGCAGACATAGCTACCGTAACGCAGCGCTTCGGCTTCAAAGAACAAGCGCACCGACATCTCCGCCGGACGATCCAAAGCACCATTCACCACGAGGCTCAGACGCGGCGCGGTTTGAAACTGAAAACGCGACAGCCACTCCAACCCCCGCTGGATGCGCAGATGGTGATCACGCAGCACCTGCATCTGCTGCTCCATCTTCACCACAGGCGGCACCGGTGGCCCCACATACTCATCCTGCTGTTTCTTTTGAGGCAAGGTCAGTTCACCCGTGATGCTCAGCCGAATGCCTGACAAAGTGCCTTCAGCCTGCCGAACTTCCAAGCGCCCCTCATGGAGAAAAGCCCGTGCGCTGAGATCCTCCAAAACAATCACGGTCTCGTCCATGAGTTCATCTGTGACCGGCAGCAGCACACTGGCGTGGCTCAGGTCCAGTCCCTCCACGACAAACTTCTTCTCCATCAACTTGCCGAAATTGAAGTCCAAGTTGAGTCGATCCACCGCAGCCAGCACCTGCTTGCGATCCGCATCTGCAAAGATCTGCACATCCCGTGCGATCAAACCGCCAAAGGGATTGAGCATCAACCGCCGAAAATCCAGGTGCAGACCACGCTCCGCCATCTGCCCCACGATGAACTGTCGCCACTGCTGGGCAAAGGCATCCGACCCTGCATAAATCATCGCGCCCAGCAACGCACTCGCGAGGCTGAGTTTGAAGAGACGGCGGATGAAGTGCTTCATGCGGCAGTCAGACTACGGCGCATCTTAGGAACCAGCAAGCATGGGCTCACGGTGTGATTCGAGCACCCGCCGCTTTGATTTCTTCGATCCATTTCTTCGAAGCTTCATCCGGCGTTGTGCCTTCGATGAAGATTTGGCAATACGGCGCCCATTCGCGAGGTCCATCATTGTCTTTTTTCCACATGCGGTAAAGCGGTCCGAAGTCGTTCACTGGGTTCTTATCCAAAAACAAAAACTGCAGATCGGTCAATGATTCCAAGGGACTCAGGTCGCTGACTCGATTGCCTTTCAATGACAGCATCGACAGCCATTTCAGCGCGCCAATGCCTTGCAGATTGCTAACTTGATTGCCGTCCAGATAAAGCGTCCAGACCTTGGGCAGTTTGAATAGCGCCGTGATGTCTTGGATCTGATTGCCGGCGAGATAGAGCGAGGTCAATGCAGGCACACTCCCCAGGGCTGAAACATCGACCACTTGGTTATTCGTCAGTTCCACGTATTGCAGCGCCTTGCAGGCTGCCAGCGGCGAGATGTCGCGAATTTGATTGTTGGCCACATCCAAGAACTGGAGTCGCTCGAGACCTTGAATCGCAGTGAGTTGGGTGATTTTGTTATCAGTGAGAGTGAGCGATGCGAGGCCCACGCATTTCTCCAGTCCTGTGAGGTCGCTGATGCCGAGCCCTTTGCCTTCAATGATGGAGACATTCGCGACATCCTCAGCGGTGAGCGGGGCTTCACTGTCTTTTTTGGCGAACACCTGACGACGCACCGCTGACTCCAGTGCCTTGTCTTTAAAAACAGAAACCAGCGGCGGAGGTGTCGCAGGTTTGGGAGCCTCTACTTTCGCAGGCGCGGCAGGTGCAGGCTTCGGCGTCTCCACTTTGGCCGGCACGGCAGGTTGGGGGGCTTCGGTCGGGGGTTTCGCAGCGGGTGTAGGGGCTGGAGCTGCTGGCTTCGGAGTTTCCACCTTCGCAGGCGCTGGCGCTGGAGATTGCGGCGGCGCAGGCTTGGGAGCTTCGATCTTCGGTGTCTCCGGCTTGGGTGCCGCTGCGGGTTCTTGGGCTGACAGGCTGGTGCAGGCCAGGAGGAGGATCAGGTTGGGAATGAGCTTCATGACCGATGGAGATGAGGAAAGACTGACGAGATACGGCAGAGCGTGGTTGCATGTTAGCGCAAAATCGCCTCTGTCGCATCCCTCATGGTCAATGTCATTGTCATCCTGGAGATAGACCCCGCACGCGTGGACGAGTTCCTCGACGTGATCACTTACAACGCAGCTGAGTCGGTCAAAGAACCCGGTTGCCTCCGATTCGAGGTCAGTCGGCAATTCGATCAGCCCAATCTGTTTGCCCTCAGCGAAAGCTATGTGGACAAGGACGCGATGGACGCCCACTACCTGACGCCTCACTTTGCCGTCTGGAAGGAAAAATCGGCCACCGGTTTTGTCCAGAAGCGCTGGTCGGTCAAAGGTCCGGTGTTCGACTGATCAGCCATCAGTCTAGCGTTTGGCCTTCGTGGCGATGGCTTTGTAATAGCTCTCGATGGCAGCGCGATACTCAGGGGCGGCCTCCGTGCGGGTCGCCTCGCTGAGATCTTCCGCCATTTTGCTCGGCAAGTGTCCCCAGTCGCCGGTCGCCAAAATCAGTTCACCGCCCAGCACGCCATCGACGATCTTCATCGACTGATTGCCGCCTTCGGTTGAGGACGGTTGGGTCGGATCATTGGCATTCGGTTGCGTGTTGTTCTGAGCTTGTTGTTGGCTGGACTGCTGACTGCCCGGAGCTTGCCCTTGGTTGCGCTGATCCGCCATGGACTGCTGCTGACTTTGCTGTGCCTGAGCCAGACTTTGTTGCGCGGATGAAGGTTTGCCTTGGCCCTGCTGCTGTTGCTGCTGCTGGCCATCCTGTTG
>JAIXVB010000696.1 GCA_027483245.1 Verrucomicrobiaceae bacterium
AATGGCTCGCCAAGATCCAACAGGCCTATCAGCAGCTCTACACCTGATCAGCGCGTCTCCTTGACCTTCGCCGCATCCCAGGCCGCATCCATTTCTTGCAAAGTTGCCTCGCCCAGCTTCTTCCCCTGCGCGACGAGTTCAGCTTCGACTTGGTGAAAGCGCTTCACGAACTTCTCGTTCGCAGACGCCAGGGCCGCCTCGGATTCCACGCCCAGCTTGCGTGCGAGATTGACCACACTGAAGAGCAGGTCGCCTAACTCCTCTTCAATCGCCACCGTTTCTCCCGCAGCCACCGCTTGCTCGAGTTCAGCCGCTTCCTCGCGGATCTTGGCATAAACTGGCGCCGCATCCGGCCAGTCAAACCCCACTCGCGCCGCTTTCTTTTGCAACTTCTGCGCCCGCATCAGGGCTGGCAGACCATTGCCCACACCGTGCAGGTGACCTTCCTTTTGTGTGCCCTTTTCCTGGCGTTTGATCGCGTCCCATTGATTCAACACCGCCGCCGAGGTCTCGGCACTCGATTCGCCAAACACATGCGGATGCCGCCGAATCAATTTTTCCGTCAATCCGTGCGCCATCGCATCCAGATCAAAGGTGCCCGCCCCCGCCGCGATCTCAGCGTGCAGAACCGATTGCAAAAGCAGGTCCCCCAACTCCTCGCACATCAGCACCGGATCCCCACTGCGGATGGCATCCACCACTTCATAGGCCTCCTCCAAAACATGCGGGATCAGCGTCTCATGCGTTTGCTCAATGTCCCAGGGACAACCTCCCGGCGCACGCAGGCGGTGCACCACATAACGCAGACGAGTCATTGGATCAGGATGGTCGAGGGACATGCGTCCAGATAAATGCAAAGCCCTCACTGAAAAGGAAAAAGGCCCATTCCGGGCAAAACGCCGGTGCAGAGACCCGTTCTTTTCCTCATCCAGTCAGAAAAGCGTTTGATTCAGGGAATCAAGTGCCTACCTCATGCATCGTATTCATCCAGTCCCCTGAAAATCACACCATCATGGCATCCGAAGCACTCCTCACCCTGAACGAATCGAATTTCCAATCTGAGATCGCCAGCAGCACCGTCCCGGTGATCGTGGACTTCTGGGCCGAATGGTGCGGCCCCTGCCGGATGCTGACTCCGATCCTGGAGCAACTGGCCACTGAAAAAGCCGGCCTGGTCAAAGTGGCCAAAGTGAATGTCGATGAGAACCCTGCCCTCTCCCAGCAATACAACGTGCGCTCCATCCCCATGCTCCTGTTCATCAAGGACGGCGTTGTGAAGGAAACCGTCGTTGGCGTGCAGTCCAAAGACGCCCTCATTCGCAAGCTCGAAGCTCTCGCCTGAGACTTCCTCCTTTCACCGTGAAATCCCCCCTGACGTGCCTCGTGTGCGTCAGGGGCTTTCTTTTTCAGACCGACTCACAGGAACCGTCTGCGCTCTTGCCTCGCCCCCCGGTGAGCCTTATCAAAGGCCGCGCCCGATCTCTCGGCAGATCTCCTTTTCTCCCTGACTCGTGGCCCCACTTTGATCCCCGCTCATGCGCACCTCCGAACGCACCCACACCATCGCCGTCTTCTGCGATTTCGAAAACCTCGCCATCGGCGTGCGGGAGGCGAAATATGACAAGTTTGACATCAACAAGGTCCTCGAGCGTCTGTTGGTCAAAGGCAGCATCGTGGTGAAAAAGGCCTACTGCGACTGGGACCGCTACCGCGACTTCAAGCGCACCATGCATGAAGCCGCCTTCGAACTCATCGAGATCCCCCACGTCCGCCAGTCCGGCAAAAACAGCGCTGACATCCGCATGGTGGTCGATGCCCTGGACCTCTGTTACACCAAGGCTCACGTGGATACCTTTGTCATCGTCAGCGGTGACTCCGACTTCTCCCCGCTCGTCAGCAAGCTGCGGGAAAACAACAAGATCGTCATTGGTGTCGGCGTGAAAAACTCCACTGGCGACATCTTCATCAGCAACTGCGATGACTTCATCTTCTACGACGACCTCGTGCGTGAGCAGCCGAAGCGCCGCACCCGCGCCGCCAAGCCGCCGGTCGAAAACAAAAACGGCAGTGCCAAACCCGCCGCCGCACCTGTCGAACCCGCCACCAAGACACCCCCTGCCCCCACACCGCCCGTCGCGGAGGCCAAATCCGCCGGCGATCCTGAAAAAGCCATCGAGATGCTCATGGAGACGGTCGATGCCCTCGTCAGTGAGCAAGGGGGGGACCAGGGCATCTGGGGTTGGAAAGTCAAAGAAACCATCAAACGCCGCACGCCCCAATTCAGCGAGCGTTTCCACGGCTTCCGCTCCTTCAACGCCCTGCTCGAAGCCGCCGGCAAACGCGGCCTGCTCGATCTCGTTCACGATGAAAAATCCGGCGGTTATCGTCTGCGCCCAGGTGCCATCAATGAAGCCGCCGAAGCCGCAGGTCAGTCCCTTCTGTCCGAGTGAACCATCGCTCACGGCAACCTCGCAGGACAATCGAACCCCGCGAGGCTAGCCGCCCTTTTTCCCCTGCGCTCCAATCTCCACCCAGGGTCACTGGGGTGAAAAGAGTTGCCAGCCCCCTCGCCACTGCTAACGCTCAATCCATCCAACTATGATCGTCGCCCCAAAAATCCGCGGATTCATCTGTACAACCTCCCATCCCGAAGGCTGCGCCAAGCACATTGCTGAGCAGATCGCCGTCGTGAAAAGCCGTGGCCCCATCGCCAATGGCCCGAAGAAGGTCCTCGTCATCGGTTCCTCCACGGGCTACGGCCTGTCCTCCCGCATTGCCGCTGCCTTTGGCTCCAATGCCGCCACAGTGGGCGTGTTTTTTGAGCGCCCCGGTGAAGCTGACCGCACCGCCACCACAGGCTGGTATAACACAGCCGCTTTTGAAAATGAGGCCAAAGCCGCCGGTCTCTATGCCCGCTCCTTCAATGGCGATGCCTACTCAGATGCGGTGAAAACCGAAGTCATTGAGGCCATCAAAGCCGATCTCGGCCAGGTCGATTGTGTCATCTACAGCCTCGCCTCCCCACGCCGCACTCACCCAAAGACTGGCGAAGTCTTCAAGTCCGTGCTGAAGCCGATCGGCGAAGTGTACGTGAACAAGAATCTCAACACCACCACCGGCGTGGTGAATGAAGTCTCCATCGAGCCTGCTCAGGGTGACGACATCGAGCAAACCGTGGCCGTCATGGGCGGCGAAGACTGGGAACTCTGGATCGATGCCCTGCAATCCGCGGGCGTCCTCGCCGACGGCGTGCAAACCGTCTCCTACTCCTACATCGGGCCTGAAGTCACCTGGCCGATTTACAAGAACGGCACCATCGGCCGCGCCAAAGAAGATCTCGAGCGCGTGCAAAAGGCGCTCGACGTGAAACTCGCCCCAATCCAGGGCAAAGCCTGGGTTTCCGTCAACAAAGCCCTGGTCACCCAAGCCAGTTCCGCCATCCCGGTTGTCCCCCTTTACATCTCCCTGCTTTACAAGGTGATGAAAGCCGAAGGCACCCACGAAGACTGCATCGAGCAGATGGATCGTCTCTTCCGTGAGCGCCTTTACAGCGGCAACCCTCAGCCCGATGAAGCCGGTCGTATCCGCGTCGATGACTGGGAAATGAAACCCCATGTGCAAGACCTCGTCGGTCAGCGCTGGGCCGAAGTGAACACCGAAAACTTCGCCGAACTCGGGGATTTCGAAGGTTATCAATCCAGCTTTCTCCGCCTCTTCGGTTTTGGTCTGGCAGGCGTCGATTACAGCGCCGAAACCAACCCCGACGTGAAGATCCCCTCCATCGGCTGATCGCCTTTGAGAGTGGTCCGCTCAGTCCCCTGAGCGGCAGATCGGGCTCGGAGGCTTGCAGGCGAATCTATTTTTTGCCTTGCAGGCCAAGGCCTCGAAGGTTGCCCGCCGCCCTTAGAGCCATGAGCCCCGTGGGATGACATGGAATTCGCGTGGGCGGCACCTTGTGTTTCGTTGGAGAACAGATCTTGCACATGGTCTTTTCCATGTTGAAGCGGATCCCTTTGATATCCTCTTCCCTCAAAGACACCCGCTTAAACGTCGGTGTTCAGGTCACGCATACAGAACCCGCAGGGGACGCAACCAGCTGACGACGACGCCGATCAGAAAGGTGAGGGAGCCGAGCTGTTCAGCGAAGGGCAAGGCGACCCCACTGAAGATGTCAAAACTGACATACACCGCTCCGAACCCGGCGATGACTCCGGCCAGGGTGTAGAGATGCCGACCAATGTGATGATCGTTGGTGAAGGCCGCTGCATTCGCCACGGCAGCCAAGACGCAGGCAAGCGCGGCGTAACCTCCCTCTTTGATCCCCAGTGCATAACCCGCCACTAAGGTGCCGAGCGCGGCAAAGATGAGGCCCCCGACCACGGCACCTTCCCAGAACTCGCGCGGCCGCAGAGCCTGACGGGCGAAACGATCCATGAGAAGAAAGAAAGAACTGAAGCCACGCGCCAGATGTGACCAGAGCGCAAAGGTGAGCCAAGCCCCAATCAGGATCGATGTGGCGATGGGCGACACGCCTTTGAGCATAACACTCAGTACTCGATAAGCCACAAAACCTCCGATCATGATCATGTTCTGCCGTCCCTCGGTGAACTGGCTCATGAAGTGACTGAAGCGCAGTTGCAGGCGATAGACGATGGAGCGCGCACGGTAGGACTCCAGCAAGCCCATCCTCGCGCTTTCACTCATGGGATTGAGCCGCAGGGCCTCCAAAAAGTGCTGGTTTGCCTGCTTGTGATTGCCCTCCATCAGAGCCTGCCAGCCAGCGCTGGTGTGGGCGCTGTCATCATTGGGATCACGCTGAAGTTGGTAATCGATCAGGCCTTTGTTCGCGCTGTCCTTTTTCTGCAAGAGCAAGGCCGCCGAAAGCACCTCGGTCGCCGCTGTGTTTTCCGTGTCGAGTTCCAACGCCTTGCGCGCGGCGAGTTCCGCCTGTGGATAATCGCGCAACCGCAGGTGGATCTGCGCCACGGTCGCATGAGCAAAGTCATTGTCGGGATCCAGGCTCACCGCCTCCTGAGCATGGGCCAGGGCCTCTTTCACCATGCCTGTCTGACCATCTTTAGCCTTCGCATTCAGCGCGAGTGCCAGCACACTGCGGGCAAAGGCATCCTCGGGCTCCAATCCAACGGCCCGTTGAGCGGCATCGACCGCATTGGCCGCGGTGCTTTCTTCATTCAGCCAGCACAGCGCCAGCATGAGGTAACTGGGCACATGATTTGGGTCCAACGCCAGCGCCTGCTTGTAGCTATCAATCGCATCCGTCAACCGATGCTGCCGCTGCAAAAGCTGACCGCGAGAGAAGTGCGTTTCGGCGCTGGGAGAATCTTGCATGAGGAGAAAAATGGAAACGGAATCAAGGGCAGGCGGAGCTGGCTGGCGTCAGCGGCCTTGGGTTGGATGAGCAGTTTTCAGGCTCAACTGGCGAAAGGTTCGGGGGACCTACAGGAGTTACTTTTTCAGCAACCCCATGTACTTCAAGACATCGTCGTAGAAGCCGCTTTGGTTCGAATACATGGCGTAGTTCTTGGCGCTTTCGAACCAGGCTTTGGTGGTGGGTTTGTGCCGGGTGGCTGCTTTGATGAGATCCTTGGTCGTGAGCGGGACGACTTTGCCATGTCGCATTGCTTCGCTGATGACCTCCTCGGTGGCGAGATCGAACACGGCCTTCAAATCCGCGCCGGAGAAGTCCGGTGTCTTTTTCGCCAACGCACGAGGGTCCAGCTCACCCATCGGCTTTTTCTGAGCCATCACATCAATGATGGATGCACGACCAGCTTCATCGGGAGGTGGCACGAACAGGGTGCGATCAAAGCGACCTGGACGACGAAAGGCGGGGTCGATGTGCCAGGGAGCATTCGTGGCGCCGAGAATGAGCACGCCATCGTTTTGGGAATCCGCTCCGTCCATCTCGGAGAGGAACTGATTGATCAGATTGCGCCCAGCGCTCTGGCGCAGATCACGGCGATCCGCGGCGAGGGCATCCACTTCATCAAAGAACAGCACGCAGGGAGCATTCTGCCGAGCGAGTTGGAAGACCTCGTGCATGTTCTTTTCTGAATTGCCGATCCACATGTCCAAGATCTGATGCAGACCGAGGGCGATGAAATTGGCTTTGATCTCCCCCGCGGTGGCCTTGCTGATGAGTGTCTTGCCACATCCCGGCGGTCCATACAGCAGGACTCCGCCGCCGACTTTTTTGTCATAGGCTTTGAAGAGCTCGGCATGCTGCAGCGGGTAAAGGATCTTCATGCGGATCTCTTCCTTCAGGGCCTCCATGCCACCGACACTGCTGAAGTTCAGCTTGGGCCGCTCGAAGTCCGCCAGCCCGAGGTCAAAGGCCGCGCCACCACGCGGATGGCTGTCGTCATCGTCCTCTTCCCCATCGTCGCTCAGGCTTGCCTCGACAAAGCTGCCCTGGGAGGTGACTCCGAGGCGCTTGGGGCCGCTCGATCCTTCATCGTTGGGTTTCACCGTGCGCAGATCTTTTTCCAGCCCTTCATCGGCCAGCGCACGATTCAAGGAGACTCCCTTTTCATAAAGCGAACGTGCCCGCCCCAGATCCCCCTCGGTGACGAGGATGCGGGTCATGAGCAGGTAAGCCGAGGCAAAATCTGGCTTCTCGGTGAGCAACTGCTCTGTCCTCACGGCGGCTTCAGAAAGTCGCCCCTGAAGAAAAGCGATGCGCGCGAGTCCCAGTCGAGCCTCCAACTGCGTGGCCTCCACCTTGAGAACCGATTGATAAGAGTTCTCAGCCTCTTCGACTTGAAAGTCCTCCAGACATCCCTCGGCATAAAGCAAAAGGAGGGGGACATTGTCGGGGGAATGTTGCAGGGCAAGACGGAGGGCGTCGAGGTTCTGAGCCATGGCCGGAGTCCAGCCGGGGTTTGAGGCAGGCGCAAGGAGTTATTGGTGACGCGGATGGAAATCGGCCCAGGGCAAAGCGTCCAAACGCTAAGGTAAGGTGGGATCGAACATGAAGGGGAACTTCAGACTCCAAGAGCAGACACCATGCTCCATCGACTCTGCCTTTGC
>JAIXVB010000562.1 GCA_027483245.1 Verrucomicrobiaceae bacterium
GCCGCCGCGGGTTGATCCAGGATCGGCGCATGCACATCGTATTGTTCCTTCAGCGCATTGTGACCATCCCAGTTCAGCTTACCACCGCTGGCATAGGCCCCATTGAAGAGCTGCACAAAACGCACGCCTTTCTCAATCAACCGACGAGCCAAGATGCAGTTCTTGGCAAAGGCAGCCTTCTCGGGATTCAACGTGTCATCCGCGCCATAAAGTTTCAGGATGTGATCCGGCTCAGTGCTCAGATCACTGATCTCAGGCACACTGAGCTGCATGCGTGCAGCAAGCTCATAACTGGCAATGCGCGCCGCCAGTTTGCCATCGCCCGGATGCAACTCCAGATGCCGAGCATTCATGCGTTGCAGCAACGACCGCGCTGCCTCATCGGCACTGACCGAGACACCGGCAGCGGCGAGATGACGCACCGGCTCTTTGGAGCTCATTGTTGTGCCTTGAAACGCCGCCGGTAAAAATCCCGGACCCCAATTGTTCATGCCATTTTGTGGCACGCCACGCGGATCGGGGATCGCCACATAGGCAGGCAGATCCTGATTCTCACTGCCCAGGGCATACGTGGCCCATGAGCCCAGGCTGGGAAAACCATCGAGTACAAAACCCGTGGAAAGGAAATTCTCCGCCGGGCCATGCGTGTTCGATTTGCTCGTCAACGAATGCACAAACGCAAAGTCATCGGTCAACTCCGCGAGGTGGGGAATCATGTCACTGACCCACTTCCCCGTCTGCCCACGTTGACGAAAGGCATACTGAGGTCGCGCCAGATTCCCAGCGGGCCCCTGAAAGGTCACCGCAGGCCCACCGGGCAGCGGACGATCATCCCACTTGATCAGCTCAGGCTTGTAATCCCAGGTCTCCAACTGACTCACCGCGCCCGCACAAAAAATCACCACCACGTTCTTGGCCTTGGCCGGAAAGTGCGACGCCCTCGGCGCATACGGTCGCCCCGGATTGATCACCGGTCCCGGTGCGGCGAGCAGGCCCTCTCGCCCCAGCAGGCTTGTCAGCGCCATGGAGCCGAGCGCCGTGGCGCTGCTGGACAGGAAACGCCTGCGATCAAGCAAACGATGCCCAGCAGGAGAGAGGTGTTCGGAGAGCGACATCATGGAATCAGGTTCATGAAACAATCTCCAGACAACGACCACCTTTTACGAAGTTTCTCTCAGCTCCTCCAAAAAAGCCAGTTCACGAAGCAGGGCCGTGGCATAGGTTCCACGCGGCAAATCAAAGCTGAGTTGCAGATCGCCACCTTCCAGCACGACAAACTCAGCATTCGTGGGGCGCAGGCGCATGACCCGTCTTTCTTGGCGCAGACCCGCCGCTTCGAGACCTGCCGTAAGTTCAGCGTAACGGGCCATCACCTCCTGCTCCAGTGCACGGACCTCGCCCGCGCTGTGGAGTTCACCGCAGCCCCACAGTGGTGCTGTGATCTCGACTTTTCCGTTGGCAAAACGCTCCGCTTCATCGCCGCGCTGATTCTCGATGAGCAGCAACGTGCCATTGTCGGGGAAACCATAGACCTCTCCCGACAACGCCTGATCCCAACAGCCACGCGCCATTCGCTCAGCCACGACGGCATTGAACAACTGGCTGCGAACGGCCGACAGCAAGATCCCCCGCAACAAACGATCTCCTGGAGTGAACTCGCCTCGAAACATCGCCAGCGCCTTGTCCACATTGCGCCCCTCATGACCAAATCGCTGGCTGCCAAAAACATTGGGCGCTCCCACAGTCGTGATGAGCTTCCATCTTTCTTCCGCAGCAGCGGCGTCAAAGGTTGGCTCACGCAGTCGGATGATGAAGCGATTCCCAAGATGAATGCCACGACGCAGCTTGCGTGTGTTTCGGGTGATTCGCAGCACGCGCAGGCCCTCAGACTCCAGCGCGGCGGGCTCCGGGGAGGCCTGGCCTGGCATATGCAGGCTGAACCATTGCCGAGTCACGGCATGCCGATCTTTCAAACCACAGTGGCTGACCAAACGACGTCGCAAACCGAGCGCATCCGCCAATCGGGCTCCTGCGGCATTGCTATCGAGGTCGCGCTTTTCCACCCACACAAGGCAATGCTCACCCACGCCTGAAGGCTCAAAGCCAAGCACCTCTTCGACCCTGAAATCTTCTGGCTGTGTTTTGAATCCAGCACGGCCCAGCGGGCCTCCGTGCAGGTAGGGTGGTTCATCGGTGTCTTTGAGCATGAACTCTCACTCTTGGCTCAGCTGCGCGCTGCGGCCAAGAGGAGATTGAAGGCTCGTGCTAGGGAAGAAACAAAAACTCGTTGGAGTTGAACAAGGCCCGACACAGCGCCGCGAGGCCGTGGGCACGGATCGTGGGCTCAAACTCGTGGAGTTCTTGATCCGTGGGGGCGCGACTGAGGGCGAGCTGATAGGCGCGTGTGATCTGCTGCGTGGGGTCATCACCGACTTCTTTTTTGACACGCGCGGCGAAGGCCTGGGCTTGGTCGAGGGTGAAGCGACTGTTGAACAGATTGAGCGCCTGGATGGGCGTGGTGCTTTCACGTCGGCGAGCGGTGCTCTGTCCCGCGTCTGGGCAGTCAAAAGCACCAAAGACAGCTTCACGTTCACGGCGGACCTTGTGCGCGTAGATCATGCGGCGCAGGCCATCGCCCGTGAAAGACTCGACCGGTTTAAAACCGCTGAGACCGCCGCGTTGATCGAAGAGATCGAAGCCACGCCCAAACATCTTCAGATTGAGCTGACCACTGACGGCGAGCATGGAGTCACGAATCGTTTCAGCTTCGAGACGGCGGCTGGGGAAACGCCAGAGATATCGCGATTCGGAGTCCATGGCGACGCTTGCATCACCTTCCGAGGAACCCGCTTGGAAGCTCATTCTGCGATAGGCCGCGCTCTGCACGATCAACCGGTGCAAGTGCTTCACGCTCCAGCCGCAGCGGATGAATTCTGCCGCCAGCCAATCAAGCAGTTCAGGGTGCGTGGGTTTCATGCCGCTGTTGCCGAGATCGCTGGCCGTCTCGACAAGGCCCGTGCCGAAGTGCCCCTGCCAGAGGCGATTGACCATGACACGTGCGGTGAGTGGATTGCTGGGACTGGCGATCCAGTCGGCCAGCACACGACGACGCTCTTGTTCGGGGGTCTCTTTGGGCAACTCCACGTTTCCAAGAGCGGTGAGCACGGCGGGGACGACGGGTTCCTTGGGTTGCTCGGGATCGCCACGGCTGAGCAGGTGGATGACATCGGGCGTGCGAAAAGTGCCCGCAAA
>JAIXVB010000577.1 GCA_027483245.1 Verrucomicrobiaceae bacterium
GACAAGGTCAAAGGCCGCACCCAAGCCGGACGCTTCGCCGACCTTGTCTCCCTCGTCCGCTTCGCCCTGGAGCAGCAGCCCGTATTAAAACCCTTCGCCGATTCCGTGAACGAGCGCTTCGAGCAATGGCTTAGCACCAAAGGCACCACCTTCACGCCGGACCAGCTCGCAGGGTTAAAGCTCATCCGCGACCACATCGCCACCAGCCTCAGCATCGAGCTGGATGACCTTGACTTCACCCCCTTCAACCAAGAAGGCGGCCTTGGGAAAGCCCATCAACTCTTCGGCGACCAGTTGCCCAAGTTGCTCGAAGAACTGAACCAAGCCTTGGCGGCCTAAATCACGTTCATGTCGAAATTCCCCTTCCCGAATGTCTGATCTGAGTGTTTAAATGTCTAAACAGTCATAAATTTGACGTTTTAACAGCTTTCATTGTCTCACGAACTCATGATCTACACCTTTGGCGGTCGCAATTTCTACTCCTTCCGGGATGCCTTCGAGATGGATTTCCGGGTCAAACCACAGGCCACGGAACGTGACATCTTCCAGACGGATGCCCGCGGTCAGAAATGCAATTCTGTGATGGGCATCTTCGGAGCCAACGCTTCGGGAAAAACACACCTCCTCCAGGCTCTGGGCTTCCTTCAGTGGTTCATCGTTCATTCCGCTCAGATGAAGCCGCAGGAGGGTTCATGGGAAAACATGGCCTTCCTGTTCTCCGAGAAGCCCGATCCGCGCACCGACCTTTTTCTTGAGTTTGAAATGGGCGGGCAGCACTACCGCTATGAGCTTTCGGTGGATGATCACCGTGTGGTCGCGGAGTCCCTGCAAGTAAAGAGGACGCGCTTTGCCGTGCTCTTTGAGCGCGTCTGGAATGGCCATGCCTATGACTTCAAGAGCCAGGATTTCGGTCATAACGCCTCTCAGGTGCCACAGCGGGAAAATGCCTCCTTCATTTCCACCGCCCTGCTGCTGGAGAATACCTTTGCCCGCCAGCTCGATGCCTTCTTTAGCTCCTGCTATGGCAATCTCTGGGCTCTGGGCCGCAGTGACCGCCATGACCCGCTGACCTCGAATCTCATCGCGACAGCGAGGTTCTTTGATGAGCACCGCGACTATCTCGACTGGGTGAATCATCGCCTCGCCAGTTTTGATCTCGGACTCCAGGAGATCGAGGTCCGCAAGGTCTCGGTCCCCAACATGGAAGGCAAGATGGAGGATAAAATCCTGCCCTTTGGCATCCATCGTCACGGCGACAGGGATTATGCCCTCTCCATCTTTGAGGAGTCCCGTGGCACGCAGGCTCTCTTCGTCCTTCTGCGCTACGTTCTGCCGGTCCTGAAGTCCGGTGGCATCGCCTTCATTGATGAGTTCGAGCAGGGGCTGCACTCCCATATGATTCCCTGTCTCGTTGATCTCTTCTACACGCCGAAGCACAACCCCAAAGGGGCTCAACTCGTCTTCTCCTGCCATGCCGACTACATCATCAGCCAGATGGAGAAGTATCAGATCCAGCTCGTCGAAAAGGATGCCGAAGGCGTGAGCAGCACCTTCCGGCTCGATGCGGTGAAAGGCGTCCGCAATGTGGACAACCACTACGCCAAATACCACGCCGGGGCCTACGGTGGTGTCCCTGCTTTTTGATCGCCAAACATGCCGCCTCCCCGCCGCCAGCTTCAGCTTCGCCGCACCGTCCTCGTCATCGTCGAGGGCGATACCGAGTTCGCGTTCTGCCGGTATTTGAAGGCCATTGGCTCCCAGGGCAAAAACCTCCAAATCACCATCAAAAACGCCCACGGCGGCTCACCAGACAAGATTGTCGAGTTCGCCCGGCGGCAGGCACGCCAGTCCGCCTTCGATCAGGTCGTCATCCTATTTGATGATGACAAGCCTCTCTCGGCCAGCGGACAAAAAAACGCCCACTCGATGCATGCCCGCCTGTTCCGCTTCAGCCCCTGTGTGGAAGGCTTTTACCTGCGGCTTTTGAGACAGCCCGTGCCCGCCACTTCCGACGCCTGCAAACGGGCTTTTCACGCCCAGGGCCTCAATGAGCAACAAAAGGTGGACCACGATGCCTATGCCCGGCTCTTCCCGTTGGCCCAGTTTGCCGACTTCACCACAGATTCCGACTTCGGAGATCTCTGGTCCCTCTTCACCAACGATTCCCCGTGAGCCACCTCATCCGCGACCCCATCGCCACCAGTCTCAGCATCGAGCTGGAAGAACTTAACGAGGCACTCGCTGCCTAAGCCCCATGTCACTCGAACCCACCATCACCGACATCATCTCCCGCCTGCGTCAGGGTTTGTTTCCCAATGAGCAGTCCATCTCGCAAGGCATCGTGCTTCGTGTGCTCCAGCAGTTGGGTTGGGAGTCTTGGGACACCACCGTTGTCTGGCCTGAGTATCAAACCGGTGAGGGCCGTGCTGACTTTGCGCTCTGCCATCCGCCCACCAAACCCACCATTTTCATTGAAGTGAAAGGTCCGGGCAAAGCCGAGGAAGGCGTGCGGCAGGCGCTGGACTATGCGTTCCATTCCGGTGGTGTGCCCTTTGTGGTGCTTACGGATGGCAAGACCTGGAGTTTCTATCTCACGATGGAACAAGGCAGCTATGAAGACCGGCGCGTGTTCAAGCTCGACCTCTTCGAGCGTGAGCCATCCGAAGCCGCTGCCGTCCTGGACCGCTACTTGAACCGTGCACGCGTTGAATCGGGGCAAGCCCTCGAAACAGCCCGTTCAGAGTATCGCAGCCGCAATCGCAGTGCGCAGGCTCGCGCCGCCATACCCGATGCGTGGAAAGAACTCGTCGAGAAAGGGGATGAACTGCTTGTCGATCTTCTGACCGACGCCGTGGAGTCCAAAGCCGGGATTCGCCCCGATTCTGACGACGTAACCGAGTTTCTCATGTCGCTGCTCAAGCCAGCGATTCTTCATCAGTCACCCGCACCTCAGCCAAGGGCGCTTCCTCGTCAGCCGGTCGCGGCTCCCGTTCCGCTGCCCACCGCACCTGCCTACGTATCTCCGCCCCGCCCACCAGCGCCAGACTCAAATCCCAGTACATCTTCTCGCAGTGGCACTCTTACCGTCCGTGGGAAGGCATTTCGCTACAACAACGCCATCGAGGCCCTCGCAACGATCCTGCGGGAACTGGCCGAGGCAGACGCCACCTTCCTTCAGCGTTGTGCGCAGCACCCAGACGTTCAAGGTCGCCTCCGCAAGTATCTGGGTCGTTCCCCCGAAGAACTCTATCCCCACCGTGAAGACCTGCGCGAGATGATCGAATCTCTCCCGGGAGGCTGGCTTGTTGCCACCAATCTTAACAACCTGACCAAGAAAAACATCATCAAGGCTGCCGCCGAAGTCGCAGGGCTCAACTACGGCAGGGATGTCAGCGTGGAATTCTGATTCAATGCCACGAAGCCCCACAGTCAAAGCCCCAAAGGTGCGAAACAACTCAGCCCAGGGCAGCGCCCTGGGAAACGCGGCCCCAGAGGTGAAGAGCCCTGAAGGGGCGAGACAATTGGCAAAGGGCTGGCGATGGGTCACGCTCCGTGAAATTGCCCAGATTTCTGGTGGCGTGACCAAAGGACAAAAGCGCCGCGCGAATGAAACCATTCAGAAGGTGCCTTATCTCCGAGTTGCCAATGTTCAGCGCGGTTATCTCGACCTATCAGAAGTGAAGGAGATTGAAGCTAGCGAATCAGAAGTTCAGGCACTGCAACTCCAGGTCGGGGACATCCTTTTCAACGAGGGTGGTGATCGCGATAAGCTGGGAAGGGGTTGGATATGGAACGGCGAGTTGCCTGTGTGCGTTCATCAAAACCATGTCTTCCGTGCTCGACTTCGTGACTCAAACGACAGTCCGAAGTTTATTTCGTTCTACGGCAACTCGGAAGGCCAGCGATACTTCATCGCGCAGGGTAAACAGACGACCAACCTTGCGTCGATCAATCTCACGAAACTCGGACAACTTCCGATTCCACTGCCACCAGCCGACGACCAGCGCCGCATCGTGGCGGAGATTGAGAAGCAATTCACGCGGCTGGAGGCGGGAGTGGCGGCGTTGCGGCGGGTGCAGGCCAACCTCAAACGCTACCGCGCCGCCGTCCTCAAAGCCGCCTGCGAAGGCCTTCTCGTCCCCACCGAAGCCGAACTCGCCCGCACCGAAGGCCGCCCCTTTGAATCCGGTCAGCAACTCCTCGCCCGCATCCTCATCGAACGCCGCCAAAACTGGCAGGGCCGGGGGAAATACAAGGAGCCTGAACCGGCCGACGCTGAGGGTTTGCCAAGCCTACCGGAAGGCTGGGCATGGGCAACCGTCGAGCAACTGTTGCGAGCGCCGTTGTGCAACGGTGTGTCCGTCAAAGGAAGTGACGATCCTCCAGGCATTCGTGCGCTTCGACTGAGCGCGATGTCCAATTCGGGTTTCGACTACTCAGATGTGCGCTATCTGCCGCTTACGGAGTCCGATGTCGATGACCTTTGGATACAAGAGGGCGACTTCTTCATGTCGCGTGGCAACGGCAGCCTTCACCTTGTGGGGCGTGGCACTTCCGCTCAAACGCCACCTCTGCCAACGATTTTCCCTGATACGATGATTCGGCTGCGTCTGGCTGAATCAGTTCGCCGATCTGGGTGGATCCCCACACTCTGGCCTTCCCGACTCGTTCGTTCGCAAATCGAGCAGAAGGTCAAGACCACGGCGGGTATCTACAAGATTGCCCAGCCTCAAGTTGAGGGGATGAGCATTCCCCTCCCACCCCTCGCCGCACAAACCCGCATCGTTGCGGAAGTGGAGCGGCGGTTGAGCGTGGTGGAGGAACTGGAAGCCGTGGTCACCACCAACCTCCAACGCGCCACCCGCCTGCGGCAGTCCATTCTCCAAAAAGCTTTCACGGGCGAATTGACTTCTGTGACCTGATCATGAGTTCGGCCGACCATCGAACCCCTTGGCAAGAAAAGGAGTATTGGATCTTCTGCGATGAGTCCGTGCAGGAAGGCCCCAAGTTCTCCAACTTCTTTGGTGGAGCCATCGTTCCCGCCAGCCGCCATGCGGACGTGGAGAATCGCCTGCGCATCGCGAAGGCTGAAATCGGATTCCTGAAGGAACTCAAATGGCAGCGGGTGACGGAACAGTGGCTGGAGGGCTACCAGCGCATGATCACGGTTTTTTTCGATGTTATCCGCGCTGGGGACGTGCGGGTGAGGGTGATGTTTCGCGCGAGCGACACTGGTCCGGAAAACATGAGCCGTGCGATGTGGGATGAGAGTTACTTCAAGCTCTACTACCAGTTCATCAAACACGGATTCGGTCTCGCCCATGTGCCGGATCGGCCTGATGGCACGCGTCTGCGCCTCTTCTTTGATCAGTTTCCCCACACGAAGGAAAGTGTCCTGCAATTCAAAGGTTACCTGGGCGGATTGCCCGCAGCAGCGCAGTTGCGTCACGCCGGGCTGCACCTGTCGCCAGACCACATCACCGAGGTGGACTCGAAGGAGCATGTGCTGCTGCAATGCGTGGACCTTGTGCTCGGTGCCATGGCCTTTCGTCTGAACGAGTTTCACCTCATCAAGCCCGACGGCCAGCGAGAACGCGGCAAGCGCACCATCGCAAAGGACAAGCTCTACCGGCACATCCTGGGCGAGATTCACACGCTCAAGCCCGCGCTTAACCCGAAGATTTCCACCGCGGCCCAACCCTTCCCAGAAGGAACATGGTCCATGCCTTACCGGCACTGGCTGTTCGTCCCCAAATCCTCCGCCAACGACTGGGCATGAAAAAGCACTCCTCCGGGCCTACTAAGGACCCCACGCGCAGCGTGGAGCTTCGGCTCGTCAGAGTGCTAAATCATGGGACCACAGTGCCTCGAAATTGTCAATCCCCCCTTTTTTAACGTCCCATGACCAACCCCACCGCCCTCGTCTCCAAGCTCTGGAACTACTGCAGCATCCTGCGCGATGACGGCCTGTCGTATGGCGACTACGTCGAGCAACTGACCTTCCTCCTCTTCCTGAAGATGGCGGACGAGCAGTCGCGACTGCGCGGCACGCCGAGCGCGATCCCGAAGGGCAAGGATTGGCCCTCCCTGCTCGCCAAGGATGGCGATGAGCTGGAGGTGCATTACCGCCACACGCTGGAGGAGCTGGGCAAGTGCTCCGGGATGCTGGGCATCATCTTCCGCAAGGCGCAGAACAAGATCCAGGACCCGGCCAAGCTGCGCCGCCTGATCGTGGACCTGATCGACAAGGAGCAGTGGTCCAGCCTCTCCGCCGATGTGAAGGGCGATGCCTACGAGGGCCTGCTGCAAAAGAACGCCGAGGACGTGAAGGGCGGTGCGGGCCAATACTTCACCCCGCGCTCCCTCATTGCCGCCATGGTCGAAGTCGTGGCCCCACAGCCCGGCGAAACCATCTGCGATCCCTCCTGCGGCACCGGCGGCTTCCTGCTGGCTGCGCATGATCACCTCGCCAAGCATCACAAGCTGGACCGCGAG
Source organism: Verrucomicrobiaceae bacterium (assembly GCA_027483245.1). Taxonomy (GTDB): domain Bacteria; phylum Verrucomicrobiota; class Verrucomicrobiia; order Verrucomicrobiales; family Verrucomicrobiaceae; genus Prosthecobacter. The sequence goes on from JAIXVB010000577.1 coordinate 6,496, forward strand.
CAGAAGAAGCAACTCAAGAGCGGCACCTTCTACGGCATCGAGCTGGTGGACAGCGTGACCCGCCTCTGCGCCATGAACCTGCTGCTGCACGGCATCGGGTCCGAGATAGGCGATGACCTGCCCGTGATCACCAAGGACGCGCTTGCCGGGAAGCACGGCGAATACGAGATCGTCCTGGCCAATCCGCCCTTTGGCAAAAAGAGCAGCGTCACCATCGTCAACGAAGCGGGCGAGTCCTCCAAGGAAAGCCTCGTCATCAATCGTGACGACTTTTGGGCCAGCACGAGCAACAAGCAGCTCAACTTCCTCCAGCACATCTTCACCATCCTGAAGATGCACGGTCGCGCCGCCGTGGTGCTGCCGGACAACGTGCTCTTTGAAGGCGGCGCCGGCGAAACCATCCGCCGCGAACTCCTCAAGCAAGCCGATGTCCACACGCTCCTCCGCCTGCCCACCGGCATCTTCTACGCCCAAGGCGTGAAGGCCAACGTGCTCTTCTTCGACCGCAAACCCGCCCAGGAGAAGCCGTGGACGAAGAAGCTCTGGATCTACGACCTGCGCACCAACATGCACTTCACGCTCAAGGAGAATCCCCTGAAGTGCGAAAGCCTGGATGACTTCGTCGCCTGCTACCACGCGAAGAACCGCCACGACCGCCAAGAGTCCGAGCGCTTCAAGTCCTTCGACTACGCCGACCTGATCAAGCGCGACAAGATCAACCTCGACATCTTCTGGCTCAAAGATGATGCGCTCGAAGAGTCCGCCAACCTCCCTGCACCCGGCATCATTGCTCTCGACATCATGGAGGACCTTCAAGCCGCTTTGGAGCAGTTCGCGACGATTGCTGAGGACTTAAAGGTGGCGGTGTGAGGAGACAGCTTTTTCACATGAACCCATGCAGCGTTTGAGCGGGCATGGGTGGGGAAGCTTTGATCTGCTCAATCGACGCATTGCCCCCATGTTCGTTTCACTGCCTGAAGATGGTTTAGCGCGTGGGATGAACTGCTGCGCTCTCTGAGCTTCTCCTGGGCAACGATGATCTTGCGTCTTGGATGGCGCTCGATCTCCAGGCTTTCGAGTGTCCCTTGGACGATGTGCGTTCACGCTCTGAACGAACCCCATAAAACAACAAAGGCCATGCAGGGCTCTTTATCTTGAATACCTTCTGCGGATTCTGGCGAGGTATTCTTCTTCGCGGTGGCGGGGCAAGCGATAGAAGCAGTAGAGCAGGGCACCGATGAAGCTGGTGAACAAGATAATCAGGACCCAGACGATTTTGTCGGAGTCCTTTTTCTCTTGGGTGGCTGCCTCGATCAACATCCATAGCCAAAAGAGGGCACCGATGAGAACGGCGAGAAGGGGGCTGGCGGCTTGTTTGGCTTGGCCTTGGCAGTTCGCTGTCTCCCATTTGGGGCGGAGCAGGGGATGTCTGGAGGCTGGCAAGGATGGGATGGTGGCCCTTGGCTGAAAGAGAAAGGGACAGTTTCCCTCAATGGCTGCCCCCCGAGAACTCGGGGTGATCGCATAAAGGCGGCTTCAGCGGCGTATTGCTCTCATTCCATGACCCGTTTCGTTTTCAGCCTTTCAGCCATCTTCGTCGCCAGCCAGGGCCTCACTGGTGCCGTCCGTGCAGCCGAGCCGTTTGACGCCTTTTTGGAGAAGCATTGCATCAGCTGCCACGGCCCGGACAAGGAGAAGGGGGATTTGCGCATCGACCAACTTTCCCGCGATTTCAAAGTGGGGGCGGACACGCATCATTGGGCGGAGGTGATCGAGCAGGTCAATTCGGGCGAGATGCCACCGAAGAAGGAGAAGAAGCCGACACAGGAGGAGATCGCGGCGTTTGTGTCGAGTCTCGATGCGCGAATCAAAGAAGGAAAGGCGGCGCGGATGGCGGTGCGGCCTGCGGTGGCGCATTATCGGCTGAGCCGGAAGGAGTATCAAAACACGGTCTATGACCTGCTCGGCGTGCGCTATGATCCGGCGAAGCCGGGCGAGCTGAATGAGGACACGCTGTGGCATGGGTTTGAGCGCATTGGCTCTGAGCTCTCGCTTTCGCCCTCGCATGTGGATCGCTATTACCGCGCGGCGGAGTTGGTGCTGGAGCGTGCGTTTCCTGCTGCGACTGCGGGGGAGACGCGCAAGGTCCGCAAGACAGCGGCGGAGATTCGTTACAACGGCGGGAAGGAACAGCAGGCGGCGCTGGATCGCTTTGGCATCAAGCGGCCGCTGCGTTATCTCCTGTTCCCTGGCACGGTCCAAAATGCGATGTCGCCGAACTGGCTGGGCAAGACAGGACCGGAGCACAGTGGGCTCTACAAACTGCGCATTCAGGCCAGTGGCATTCGCCCGCCTGGCGGTCAGCCTGCACACTTGAGCATTGGCAAACGAACGGGCGAGGAGACGGTGGATGGATTGATCGAGTTTGACCTCACGGCGCCGGAGGACAAACCGCAGGTGTATGAATTTGATGTGTTTCTTGAAATGCCCATCTCGCTGGAGTTCTGCGTGGTCGCGACAGATGTGGTGGACAGGAGAAGTGGCGCGGCTTTTCGCAATGCGCTGAGCAGTCGGAGCGGCTACATTTTCACTCATAGCAGCGAGACGGTGCTGCTGAATCCGAACGCGCCGCAGATGTTCGATGGCAAGGGGAA
>JAIXVB010000020.1 GCA_027483245.1 Verrucomicrobiaceae bacterium
ACGCATGAAAGTTTTCCCCGCCACGGTCACTGAACTCTGTCAGGCACTCGTGCGCATCCCTTCCGTGAATCCCGATGGTGATCCAGGCACGGAACACACGGGTGAACTGGCCTGCGCGACCTATGTGGGAGAGTTTCTCACCGCCAGCGGTGCTGCGGTGGAACTGGATGAGGTGGAACCCGGTCGCCCGAATGTGATCGGTCGTTACCCCACCTTGCCGAGTGCGGATGGAAAGCCCAAACCGAGAATCATCTTCGCTCCGCACACCGATACGGTCAGTGTCGGCGGCATGACCATTGAGCCCTTCAGTGGAGAGCTTCGCGATGGGCGTGTCTGGGGACGAGGCGCTAGCGATACCAAAGGGCCGATGGCGACGATGCTCTGGGCGCTTTATGAGCTGCGTGACATCCTGCCCACACTGCCGGTGGAGGTCCACTTCGTCGGGTTCATGTCCGAAGAGTCCGCTCAGCTCGGTTCCCAGCATTTCGCTCAAAAGCATGGCCCGTATGACTTTGCCATCATTGGTGAACCGACCAGCCTGAAGACCGTGCACAAACACAAAGGCTGTCTTTGGGCGGATGTGCATACCCATGGTGTGGCGGTCCACGGTTCCATCCCTGAGCGCGGCGTGAATGCCATCGTCAAGATGGCCTCATTGGTTCATGCACTGGACAAAGATTTCCGTGATCTGCTGGCGGAGGTCGGCGGTGCCGATGACCTGCTCGGCGTCAGCACCATCAATCTCGGCATGATTCGCGGTGGCACGCGCTCGAACATCGTCGCGGATCACTGCACGCTGCGGGTGGACATGCGGACGACTCCAGGAATGAATCGCTCGGGCGGTGCGCTGGCCCTGTTGAAGAACTTTGTGTCGCATCTGGACCCCACGGCCACCGTGGAGCCGCTTCCCGAAACCTATCCGCTCAACACCGATGCCGAGAACCCGTTTGTGCAAAGGCTCGCGGCTTGTGGCGGTGAGTTGACGGGGGCACCCTGGTTTTGCGATGCCGCGTTCATGGCCGCTGCGGGCACGCCGGCTGTGGCGATTGGCCCAGGTCGCATCGATCAGGCTCACACCAAGGACGAGTTCATCTCCGTGGAGGACCTCGAACTTGGCGTGGACTTTTTCAGTCGTTATCTGAAGAGCTTCCTGCTCGATTGATCAGCCTGCGCTGTCGATCAGCTTGGCAAACTCAGCGAAGAAATACTTCGCATCATTCGGGCCGGGAGCGGCTTCAGGGTGATACTGCACACTGATCACGGGGGCTTCGCGGTGCCTCATGCCTTCGACCGTCCCGTCGTTGAGATTGATGTGAGTGACCTCGACATTGGAGGGCAGGCTGGCGGGGTCGATGGCGAAGCCGTGATTCTGGCTGGTGATGGATACCTTGCCGGTGCGCAGGTCTTTGACCGGCTGATTGCCACCGCGATGTCCGAACTTCAGTTTGAAGGTCTTGCCGCCGTAAGCGTGGCCGAGGATTTGATGTCCCAAGCAGATGGCAAAGATGGGCTTCTTGCCAATGAGCTGCTGCACTTCTTTGTGGATGTAACCCAGAGCGGAGGGATCTCCCGGGCCATTGGAAAGGAAGACGCCATCGGGATTCTTGGCCAGCACCTCGTCAGCCGTCGTGGTGGCAGGCACCACGGTGACATGGAAGCCACTCTGGCGCAGTCCCCGCAGGATGTTGTGCTTCATGCCAAAGTCATAGGCCACGATGTGGTGCTTGGCTTCAGGCAGCGGGTGAAAGGCACCCTCAGGGCCGCCTGAACGATTTTGGCTCGGGCTTGGGATGTCCCATTGGCGGCTAAGCTCACTGTTCGGATCCCAGGTGTAGGCTGTCTTGGTGGTGACTTCTTTGACGAAATCACTGCCACTCATCGGAGCGCTGTCCTGGGCGATTTTGATCGCTTCTTCGATGCTGCTGACCTCGGTCGTGATGACGGAGCGCATGGCACCGAGAGTGCGCAGATGTTTGGTCAGCGCACGTGTGTCCACGCCTTGGATTCCAGGGATGCTGTGCTGTTTCAGATAGGCGTCCAGGGACTGCGTGCTGCGCCAGTTGCTCGGCACTTGGCAGAGCTCCTCAATCACAAAACCACGCACATGCGGCTCACTGCTTTCATCATCCAGAGGATTGATGCCGTAGTTGCCGATCAAGGGGTAAGTCATCGCCACGATCTGTCCACGGTAGGAGGGATCGGTCAGGACCTCCTGATAGCCGGACATGGATGTGTTAAAGCAAATTTCACCTGTGCGGGTGCCAGATGCGCCAAAGGATTCACCTTCAAAATACCGTCCGTCTTCGAGTGCCAGGATTGCTTTCATTAAAATGGGAAACTTGGGCACCTAGCGCGGCTGCGCGGAGAATGCAACAAGGGGGATGTTTTCTGAGAAAAGATGCTTGGAAACGATTAATTTTGATAAAGGAACGTCGTCAGCGGGCTGGTGGCGTTCGCTTCTTCACTGTGATCGGAGAGTCCGATCTCATAGGCGCTGCGTCCGGCTTCGACCGCGGCCTTGAAGGCTGCTGCCATGCGGGACGGATCATTGGCGATGGCGATGGCGGTATTCACCAGCACTGCGTCGGCACCGATTTCAAAGGCCTCTGCCGCATGGCTCGGTGCGCCGATGCCGGCATCCACCACCACGGGCACGGTCGCCTGGGAGATGATGATTTCAATCTGACGCCGTGTGGTGATGCCCTGATGCGAGCCAATGGGGGAGCCCAACGGCATGACCGTTGCCGTGCCCACATCTTGCAACCGCCGTGCGAGCACGGGGTCGGCGTTGATGTAGGGCAGCACGATGAAACCTTCTTTCACCAAGATTTCAGCCGCTTTCAGGGTCTCAATCGGATCTGGCAGCAGGTAACGAGGATCCGGGTGGATCTCCAGTTTGACCCAGTTGGGCAGTCCGGCAGCAACGGCGAGACGCGCGAGTCGCACGGCTTCCTCGGCATTCATGGCTCCGCTGGTGTTCGGCAGCAGCAGGACTTCTTTGGGGATAAAGTCCAGAATGTTGGCAAAGGGGTCGCCCTTGCCAGTCAGATCCGCACGGCGCAGCGCCACAGTGACGATTTCAGTGCCGGAGGCCAAGATGGCTTGGCGCATGAGGTCACCGGAGGCAAATTTCCCAGTGCCCAGCATGAGCCGGGACTGAAACGTGCGGTTGGCGATGACAAGAGGCTGGTTGGAAAGAGACATGAATCAGGTCAGTTGAAGGCGTTTCAGCAGCTCCTCTGAGGAGAGCTGGATGCCGATGTAAAAGTCACCGAACTCACCGTATTGCGTGGTGACCTCGTCCCAGCGCATTTCATACACGATGGTTTTGATCTGGAAAATGTCGTGGGCAAACAGAGTCACACCCCACTCATGGCTATCGAGGCCCGTGGAGCCGGTGATCAACTGGCGCACCTTGCCAGAGAACTTGCGGCCGGTCTTGGCATGGCCACCCATGAGTTCGCGGCGTTTTTCAAACTCCAGCGCATACCAATTGGCTCCCACATTGCGGCGTTTGCTCATGGGATAAAAACACATGACCTGCCAGTCGGGCATGTTGGGATACAGACGGTCGTTGAAGTATTTGTCCATGTGGCCCTTCCACTCGGCCAGACGGGCCGTGTGTGCTTCAGAGCCGACTTCCAAGTTCTCGGTTCGGGCGATGCGCTGGGCGGCATCTTCTTCCTTCTCGCTGTATTCCGTCCACTCGGTCATGGAGAGGTAGCTGTAGCTGGCGCTGAGCACATCCGGCCCGAGAGCGAGGTTGAGCTGCTTTTCAAAGGCATTGGCGTCTTGAAGGTCTGGCGTCAGCAGCATGAAGGCGATGTCAGCCTTGGGCGTGACCATGCTGAAGTGCAGCAACTGAGTCTTCGGATGCGCGCGGATGGATTGAACGGTGGCTTGAAAGCGCTCCAAACGCTCGACCCGTTCCTCAGGCGTCAAGGCTGCCCAGTAACCATGATCGACATGATAAAACAGGTGCTGAACGATCCAGCCTTCTTGGGGGACGATGGGAGACATGAGGGAAACAAGAGTGGGGGTTGGTGGGTGCGAATCAGACTTGGAGTAAAGTTTATGAAAAGCACTGGCTCAACTACTGCTTCCGGGGTTCTCAACAACTGCAATCTTTGTCAGGAGCTAGGAAACGCAAAAAGTGATTGAAACCCCAGGGGGGGGAACTATTTGTTCACCCCGAAACTCAAGATCAGGAGACCTCACACATGGCCGACGCTGCAAACAAATATCCTCAAAACATCACCGGTTCCTACTACGTGGACGATCAATGCATCGACTGCGATCTCTGCCGCGAAACAGCTCCAGCGAACTTCAAGCGTGATGACGACGGTGGTCATTCTTTTGTTTTCAAGCAGCCTGAAAGCGACGATGAGCGCGCTCTGGCTGAAGAAGCTCTGGCAGGTTGCCCTGTCGAAGCCATCGGTCGCGACGGCGAATAATCAGCCCATTGCCTCTCTTTTTTTAATCAACGCAGCCTGTCACCGGGCTGCGTTTTTTTATTCTTGCGGCATGATCAGCCAGCGTGAAGCCGCGACCTGGATGAGTTGCAGGCATCGCTCTGACTGGGAATCCCGCGGGTAGGCAGCCCAAAGGGTGTAGCCCTTGGTCATGGAAAGTTCGGGCGTTGCCCCCAGGTGCTCCGTCAACCATTTCCCCAGCTCTGAAGAGCGCTCGCAGTAAGCGTGCACGGAGTCTTCTGAATCCTGCGACGTGAGCCGGACGGAGAGATACTTCTCGGCATCGCTGAACTCGTAGTTGTAGTAGTCGTCGATCTTGGCAAAGGCGCGAATGAGCGTGGGTTCGGTCGAGCGTGCCTTTTTGATCTGAGCAAAGGACTTTTCGCTGTAACCGACGTAACTTTCCCAATCGAGCAGCAGTTTGCCGGTGTCGTCACGACGCAGCGCGATCTCGAGCCGGTCTCCCGGCCGTGAACTGCGGAAAGTGAGCAGCACGACTTCATGACCATCAATGCGATAGCGTCCTTGGTCCATCGCGGCCCCGACGACGGGGTCCACCCCATGCTGCACTTCATAAAAGTCTTCCATCAACTTGATGACGCGAGTCGAGTCCAGCACGTAAACGCTGCGGTCGCGCCAATCCGGCGTGTCCCAGTAGCGTTTGATGACCATTTGAGCCTCCCTCAGCGTGGTGGTGGCGTTCACGATGGGCAGGACCTCGACCACACTGCTCTTGGGCACGGTGGGTTGGCCTCGCAGGTAACGCACAGGACGTGCGTCAGACATCATCCCGCGTTCCGGCAGCATGCGTGGCTGTGAGCCCATTCGAGAGGGCAGTCCGCCTTGACGAGCAGGGTTGCTTTGAGAAAAGTCGCTGTTCAGGGCGATGATGCCGCGCCGGGAGTCCAGTTGTCTCAGGTGCCAGCGCCAGCCCATGGTGAGTCCAAAAATCATCACCACAGCCACCAAGAGGCTGATGCCTATGAAGGCGCGATGTGAGTGGATGGAGTCTGTGTGCATGGGCAAAGCGCAATACCGCGCCTGCTATAGGCGAAAGGTGCCCTGGGCGGCAAGCCCTATCATGTGACTTCCTCTCATGCAGCTCATGAACGACACCCCGTCATCCCTGGGACATCCCCAGGAACTCAATCCACATAAAGAAACTCGTTGGAACTCATCAGCGCATGACAAAAAGCGGTGAGTCCGAGCAGCTCGGCGCGTGCATTGGTTTTTTCGGGGGGGCGGCCGATCTTTTCCAGAGGGGTCGGATGGGTTCGGTAGTGCTCAGTTTGCGCTTGGATAAAGGTCACCGCTTCCAATTGATCTCCCATGCTTGGCAGACGGCCAAAGCTCAGTTGCCAAGCGCGCTGAACCTGCTTTTCGACCTCAGTTCCTGCTTCCTGCTCCACTCGCATGGCAAAGTCCTGCGCGTGTTCACGCATGTAACCATTGTTCATCAGCAACAGGCTCTGCGGGCTGACAGTGGTGACCGGGCGATTGGCGCAGTTGGCATCGGTCATCGCGGGGGCATCAAACGTGGCAAACATCTCCAGCGGTGTGCTGCGCCGAGCCTGGACGTAAATGCTACGGCGATATTCCTCACCCTGCATCGACACATACTTGCCTGTCTGTCGCCCTGCCGTGTCGCGTGTGTCGATGCCGAGAATGATCTGGCCTTCTTCATTGAAAGTGACCGGAATGGCGGGTCCTCCGACCTTGGGATTGAGTTTGCCCGAGACGGCCAGGAAGGAGTCGCGCAGGGTTTCGGCTTCCAACCGTAGCACGTTCATGCGGCTGAGCAGGCGATTGTCTGGATCCAGACGATCCCGTGCCTCATCACGCCCTGAATTCTGACGGTAGGTGGCGCTGGTCATGATCAGGCGATGCAGTTTTTTCAAACTCCAGTCCTGCGCCATGAACTCACTCGCCAGCCAGTCGAGCAACTCCGGGTGGCTGGGTTTTTCCCCCAATTGGCCAAAGTCATCCGGCGTGTTGACCAGACCTTTGCCAAAGTGACGTTTCCACACTTGGTTGACGATCACTCGCGCGAGGAGGGGATGTTTGCCATCGGTGAGGCTGTTGGCGAAGGCGAGTCGCCGACCTGTGGTGGCCGTGGTGGTTGCCTTTTCTGGCACATCGATCTGACGCTGCCCAGCTAAGACGGTGAGATCCCCAGGTTTGACCTGCTGTTTGGGCTGTTCGATGTCACCTCGGTGAAACACAAAGGTCGCAGGAATGGCAGTCGGTTTGAGCGGTGTTTCGTCAAAAGCATGGATGAACTCTTCCTTGGGTTTCTTGGCTCGCACGGCGGTGGCTTCCTCCGTCATCTTCTTCAGGGTGTCGGCGTGTTTGGTCTTGTAGGTGGTGTCGTAAAGATACAGCGAACCACTGCTGAGCTGATTGATCCGTGGCCAGGCTTTCAAAAGCTTCACTTGGTCTGAAGTGCGCGTTTTGACAGCGGTTCGATAGGCCGTGCGCAGTGACTCGCGATCTTTCTCCGGGGCTTTGGCCAGTTCTTTTTCCAGCACTTCCGTGATGAATGTTTCCGTTTTCGCCAAACGCGCGGCATCCACCTTCTTGGCCTCTTCTTCGATCTTGGCCGCTTCGATCCGTTGGGCGTCGGTCAACAACGAGACGAGCCGTCCATTGGGCACCTTCCAGCTTTGGGTGTTAAAGCCGGGCTCAAACACGGCCCGCAGTCGATAATAATCAGCCTGGGAGATTGGGTCGTAACGATGGTCGTGACACTGGGCACAACCAATGGTGAGGCCATAAAAGGCCGTGCTGACAATCTTGATCGTGTCCGCAATCGTGGCGTTTTGGGCCACCTTGTCATTCATCGCGCCAGTGCCATCAGCGGCCATGCGCAGGAAGCCCGTGGCGGTGATTTTTTCAATCGCCTCTGCACTGAGATTTTTGTGTGGTTGCGGCACCATTTCATCCCCGGCAAGTTGCTCGCGCACGAATTGGTCAAAGGGCTTGTCTTGATTCAAGGCGCTGATGACATAATCGCGATACTTCCAGGCCCATTTCCGCTCCAGATC
>JAIXVB010000400.1 GCA_027483245.1 Verrucomicrobiaceae bacterium
ACCTCCGTCTCACAAGCCGCCATGCCACTGGTGAAGACAAAACCGGTGATGCCCTGGGTCGCAGGCAGACGAAAACTGCCGACAAATCGTGCGGCATCCGGGCCATTATTCCAGACCGGTAACAGCGTACGGCTCTCATCCGTCGCCAGCCAAAGAGAGCCCTCATCCGCAGCGATGGCGCTCAAGGCCGCCTGAGTCAGCCGAGCGGGCAGCCCCTCGATCAGCGCCACGGGTTTTTCACTCAAACAATGCGTGGCGAACTGCTCACGCCGCAGGGCAAGTTTATCCTCCAGAGCAGCCAGCTCAGGATCGGCAAAAGTGGAGAACGGCGCGGACATGTGCGCAGGCATAGCATGATCCACGAGCGAGTCCAAGCCTCAGCAAGCACTTGGCAGCTCTCTCTTTTACGGCTTTCATGAACCACGATGCGCTTTCTAATACTCACCTCTCTAGCAACGCTCGCATTCTGCACACCTCTCTGGGCCGGTGGCTCCGTCTCCGGTATCGTCGTGCTCGATACCCCGAAACCACCCGCTGTGGATGCAGGCTACAAACCTCAAACGGTAAAACCCATCCAGGCCGAGGATGTGACTCCGGCGATCGTTTGGGTGGAGAAGTCCGGCATCACCTATCCCAAAACACGGGTCAATGAAGTCGTGCGCATCGAACAACGCGGTTATCAATTTCGCCCCGCCATCAGCGCCGTCCAGACAGGAGCCAGCGCGGACTTCCCCAATCAAGACGATGAGTTTCACAACGTCTTCTCGTATTCAAAGCCACGTCGCTTTGATCTGGGCCGCTTCCGCAAGAACGAACTCAGCCCTCGAATCACCTTCGACAAAGCCGGTCTGGTGAAAGTGTATTGCGAGATCCACCAGCACATGCGCTGCCGGATCCTCGTGCTGGACACTCCATGGTTTGCGGTGACGGACTCGCAGGGCCGATTTAAAATCACAGGCATCCCCGCCGGTGACTATCAGATCAAAGCCATGCTGCCCTCTGAAAAGAACGTGCAATCTCCAGTGGTCATCCATGAGGGCAAAACAACGCAGGTGCAGCTGACACGCTGAATCGCCACGCCTCTCTTCCCCTCATGACTTTTCGCGCACGTCTGCAGCAGGCCATCATCGGACTCGTCGCCGCGGCCACGGGCGCTACCCTCTTCATTGCCCAACGGCAGAATGACGCCTCGCAGCGACAAATGCTGAGTCAGCTCTTTCAGCAGCAGTTTGACAGCTTCCGCCGCGATCAGCAGCGCGACATCGAATTGGCTGAGAAAAACGCACGCCGTCTGTCTGAGTCCGTGCGTCTCTTTGCTGTGCTCGAGGCCGGTGATCCAGATGCCTACAAAGTCGCTGCGGATGAACTGCGCCTGGATGACTTTGACTTCTTTCGCCTCCTGGATGCTGAGGGCGAGATCATTGAACCGCCTGCGGGCAGTCGAGCTGAGGCAAGGCTGTTTGTGCCTGCGCTCCAGGCACCCCTGCATGAGCAGCTCAAACCCGCCACGTCTCAGCAAGGCATGACGGCTGGATACGTGACCTTAACCCAGGAAGAAAAAACACCGCGCATTTACCGTGTGCTCTCTGCCCCAATCCGCAACTTCGACTCCACTGTCGGCGCTTTGATCATCGGGCAAGAAATGGAAGGATTTGAGCACCAAGAAGAAACCAAATTTGACGCTCAGGGCGGCATGCCCGCCCTCTGGTTAAACGGGCAATTGATCGGCAATACCTTTCCAGCGAGGCTTCGGCCAAGCCTCGACCATGAACTGCAAAACAACCTGGGCTATGGAACACCGGACAGCATCGCGACCAGCTTTCGATTTCAAAGCGTGGGTTATCGACTGGTGGCCCACTGCTTGAATCCTCAGTCTCCCTTCCCGCCTGCCTACTACGTCTCGATCGTTTCGCTGGCAGCCTTTGAATCCCAGAAGCGTGTTCTCATTCAGAAGATCATTGCTCTCGGGCTTGTGGCCATCGCCTTCGCATCGCTGATTGGGTTTATGATGGCCAAGCAGATCGCTCAGCCCATTCACAGCTTGGTCAAAGCCACCCAGGACATTCAAGCAGGCAATTATCAGCCCGAAATCATACCCGGCCCAACCCAAGAGATGCGCACCCTGGCGGAAGCCTTTCATGAGATGTCCGCCGGTCTTGCGCTCAAAGATCGCTACCACTCCGTCCTCAGCATGGTGGCGGATCAGCGTGTGGCAGAGCAACTCATGGAAGGAAAGATCCAGCTCGGTGGAGAGTTGCGTGAAGTCACCATCATTTTTTGCGACATCCGTGGTTATACCGCTCTCAGTGCCGGGCGTGATCCACGCGAGGTCATTGAGCTTTTGAATCAGCACATGGGGGCGCTCACTCGGGTCGTTTATCGTCATCACGGCGTCATCAACCAGTTCGCCGGAGATGCCATCATGATCCTCTTTGGTGCGCCCATGGACAATCCCCATCACGCCGCCGATGCCGTGCTCTGCGCTCAAGAAATGCGTCAGGAACGCGAACGATTGAATACCGAAACGCATGAACCCTTGAGTATCGGCTTTGGCATTGCCACGGGAAAAGTTGTCGCAGGTTGCCTTGGCGCTGAAAATCGTGCGGATTACACCGTGGTCGGAGATCGTGTGAATCTCGCCGCGCGTCTGTGCAGCGTGGCCGCCGCAGGAGAAATCGTGATCGATGATCAGACCCGCGCCGCTTTGCCAGAAAGCACAGCCTCCACTCCCACCGAACCGCTCAAACTCAAAGGCTTCGCGGAAACGATCACGGCCCACCGCTTGAATTGTGAGGCCCCCAATGATGTTTCATGAACATTATGCTTCGCGAACATCATGTTCGCCGAGATCTGCAAAGGTGAGCCGCTCACCATCCGTGAACATCATGAATGGAAAATCGCTGCACAATGCAATCCTGATTCATCTTCAAGCGACGTGATCATTGATTGCGTAACTATGCCTGGCCCTCCTATTTTATTGATGCATGTCTCGAATCGCTTTTCTTTGCCTCTGCATTCTTCATATCGCAACACCACACAGCCGTGGTCAGAGCGTGCTGGAGTCACTCGATGAAGCGCTCACGCTCAGCACCTCCGATGGTGCGCTGCGTGCGGATCTTTCGGGATTGTTGGATCTGGAGTTGTATGCGCCGGAGACGCCTGCGCTGGGGCTGCTGAACACGGACGATGATCTTTTTTTCAACCCGCGTCTGACTCTCATGCTCGATGTCCAGGCGGGCAAGCATTGGCGGGCGCATGTGCAGATGCGTGCGGATCGCGGATTTGACCCTGGTTTTTCGGAAGAGGGACAGACACGCCTGGATGAATACTTCCTTGAGTGGAAGCCGCTGGAGAGTGATGCGCTGCATGTGCGACTGGGCAAGTTTGCGACAGCTTTTGGTGCCTGGACTCAGAGACGTCTCTCGTGGGACAATCCATTCATCAACGCTCCTGC
>JAIXVB010000417.1 GCA_027483245.1 Verrucomicrobiaceae bacterium
CGTTCCTTCCTCGATCCCGCCGTGCTCGCACGTCTCATGGCGCTGCCCCTGAACGCACGGCAGGCCATGCTCGGCAGTGTCTCTGGAAAACATCGCAGCCCGGTGCGCGGTTCATCGCTCGAGTTCGCTCAATACCGCAAATACGTTCCGGGGGATGACACGCGTCGCCTGGACTGGCGCACCTGGGGACGCAGCGACCGCTTTTACATCAAGGAATTCGAGGCGGACACGAACCTGCGTCTGTGCCTGCTGTTGGACACGAGTGGCTCGATGAACTTTGGTCCCGCAGGGGGCACCCGCTTTGACTATGCGAAAAAGCTCGCGGGCACGCTGGCTTATCTCGCCGCGCAGCAGGGCGATGCCGTGGGTCTGTGGAGCCTGGCGGAAAAGGCCCTCGAGATCCCAGCGAAGCGAGGGGCCTCGCATCTCGGGGTCGTATTGGATCAAATGGGCGGCATCGAACCTGTCGGGGGCACCACGCTGCTAACGGCACTGCACGATGCGGCCGAGAAGATCCGGCAACGCGCCTTGGTCGTCGTGTTCTCCGATCTCTTCGTGCCCCCAGCAGAGTTGAAGTCCGCGATTCAGCACCTGCGCTTCCGCAAGCATGACATCGTGCTCTTTCACCTGCTGGATCAAAAGGAACTCGATTTCGACTTCGACAAGCCCGCGCGTTTTGTCGATCTGGAGGGTGGTGAAGCCGTCCTGGCAGATCCCTCCCTGATCGCGCGCAACTATCGGGAAGCCGTTCGGCTTTACCTGACTGAAATGGATGAACTGGTGCGCACCACCGGCATCGATTACCTGCGGGTGAAAATGCACGAGAAGTATGACGACGTGCTCGCTCGTTTCCTGATCAGTCGTTCCCAGAAAGGAGGCCGATGACCTTTCTCGTTCCAGCGCTGCTCTTTGCTCTGCCGCTCGCCGCGTTGCCGGTGGTCATTCATTTGATTCATCTGTATCGGCGGCGGCAGGTGAAGTGGGCCGCGATGATGTTTCTGCTGGCCGCACAGCGCATGAACAAAGGCCTGTCGCGACTGCGGCAGATTCTGATCCTGGCGTTTCGTGTGCTGGCGGTGCTGGCGATTCTTTTGGTCATCACCCGACCTTTGGCAGGTGGTTTGTTAGGCCTGACCGGCGGTGTGCCGGACACGATCATCGTGCTGCTGGATCGCAGCGCCAGCATGGAGCAGCAGAACCTGGTCACGGGCACGAGCAAACGTGCGGCGGGACTCAGCAAGCTCTCCCAAGCTCTGCGCGACACGGTGGGCACGAGATCGAAGCTGGTGCTGATCGAGAGTGCGCAGCTGCAACCGCTGCTGCTGGAGAAACCGGAGTCGCTGCTGGATGTGCCGATCACCGGGCCAACAGACACGAGCGCTGACATCCCTGCCCTTCTGCAGGGCGCGCTGGATTACATCACCACCAATCAAACCGGGCGCACCGATGTGTGGCTGCTCAGCGATGTGCGACAGACGGACTGGGATGCCGACAGTGGCCGCTGGCAGGCCCTGCGCAGCGCCTTCAGCACGCTGCCTGGGCTGCGCTTTCATCTGCTCAATTATCCCCAGCCAATCCGTCAAAATCTGGCGGTCACGGTCGAGCGCGTCGTGCGCCGAGAGTCGGCGGGCAAAGCCGAGCTGCTGCTGGATCTGCGCGTGTCGCGAGATGCCACGGACCGCACGCCGCTGGAGTTGCCGCTGCGCTTTGTCGTCAATGACGTGAGCAGCACGCTGAAGGTGGAGATGAAGGACAGCCAGCTCGTGCTGCAAGGTCATCCCATCCCGCTCGACAAAACCACGAAGCAAGGCAGCGGACGTGTGGAGTTGCCCGCCGATGCCTCGCCCGCGGACAACGTGTTTCATTTCGCTTTCGCCGAGCCGCCGGTTCTAAAATCCGTCATCGTGTCAGATGATGCCGAAGAGGCCGGGCCTTTGCAGGCGGCACTCTCAGCACCTGCCGACCCTTCCCAGAAGTATGAAGCCGAAATCCTGCCGATCACCCGCGCGGCGGAGATCAAGTGGAATGAAACGGCCTTGATCCTCTGGCATGCGCCGGTGCCGAAGCCTGAAGACCTGATGACGCAGCAGTTGCAGAATCATCTCGCTGAGGGGCGTTCGCTGATCTTTCTGCCGCCCGAGCAGCCGACCGATTCAGCCTTTGCCGGACTGAGCTGGGGCGTGTGGAATCGGGAAGCAACCGCCCAACCGATCGAATGGTGGCGCAGCGATTCCGGCCTGCTGAGCAACACCCGCTCAGGCACAGCACTGCCCGTGGGCGAGGCCGAGATTGTGCGCCAATGTGCCATCGTGGGTGACGGCGTGCCCCTGGCTCGGCTCACCGGCAATGCAACCCTGCTGATGCGAGCAAACACGACTGGCGATGGCTCGGCCTGGTTCTTGGGAACGCTTCCAGGTTCAGGCGCATCCAGCCTGGCTCGCGATGGGGTGGTGATGTTTGCGCTGCTGCATCGCGCGCTGAATGAGGGCGCACAGGGCCTTGGCAAAGCGCAGCAGCGTGAAGCTTCGCGGAGCGCCCTGGGAACCGATCCGACGCTGTGGAAAAGACGGGGATCCGAATCGGTGCTCAGCTCTGAACAGGCGCTGCGAGCAGGTGTCTTGGAAACCGGAGATCGGCAGGTGGCGCTGAATCGTCCGTTGAGTGAAGACCGTCCTGAGATCTTGGGGCGTCGAGTGATTGAGGAGCTATTCGCTGGCCTCGATCACCACATCATTGAAGACGATGTACAGAACGAAAGCAGCCTCGCCAGTGAAGTCTGGCGCACCTTTCTCATGCTGATGGCCCTAGCGCTTCTGGGTGAGGCGCTGCTGTGTCTGCCGGGCAGACGTGAACTTGCCCCTGTCGGCTAACACATTCTTTTCATCCCATCACGCCATGGCTAACAATTATCAAAAACCCACATCTCATCCTTCCGGGAGGAAGAGAAGGATCTGATCATGCAAGCCACCACCAGTTCCCTCATCTTCAATCCCTCGCCCACCGCCGTGGCGTTGAGCATTGGCTTTGTTGGGGTGATGGCTGGACTCGCCTTCTTGGCATGGCGGCGCAGCGGTTACCGGAGGGCCATCGGTTGGCTGGAGTTCCTGCGAGTGCTCATCGCGTTGGGCATCGCCATCACGCTCCTGCAGCCGGAGTGGTTGGAGACTTTTAAACCGGAGACGAAACCGGTGCTGGCAGTGCTGCACGATGTGTCAGGCAGCATGAGCACTCAGGATGTCATCGATCCCAGCGAGACAGAATCCGAGCCCCAATCGCGCGCGGCCACGGCCAAGCCCCTGATCGAACCCAAACTTTGGGAACCGCTCAAAGAACGCATGGAGGTGGTCATCGAACCCTTTTCATCCTCGCAAGAACCTGCCCCTGAAGGCACCGACCTCCACGCGGCCCTAACCAGTGTTTTAGAAAAGCAGCCGAATCTCAAAGCGCTCGTGGTCATCAGCGATGGCGATTGGAACAGCGGCTCTCCCCCGGCTCAAGCGGCGACCCGATTGCGCATGAGAGAGGTGCCCGTTTTCACCGTGCCTGTGGGTGCCGAGACACGGCTGCCCGATCTCGAACTCAGCAGCTTTGATGCCCCCACCTTTGCCATCGCGGGCAAACCGCTGCGCATTCCCTTTGTCATCGATAGCTCCCTGCCGCGTGATGAAGTGGTGATGCTGGAGATGCAGGTTTCCAGCGGTGAGATCATCACCAAAGAAGTCACCCTGCCCGCCATGGGTCGCTTTCAAGACGCCATCGCCTGGAAACCCGACAAACCCGGTGAAGTGAAACTGAAGCTGACGATCCCCAAAACCAGCAGCGAACGTTACCCAGAAAACAACAGTCAAGAAGCCACGCTCGCAGTGCGCAAAGAACAACTGCGCGTGCTGGTCATCGAGTCCTATCCACGCTGGGAATACCGTTACCTGCGCAATGCTCTGGAGCGTGACCCAGGCGTCGAGGTGAACTGCCTGCTGCTGCATCCAAGCCTCGGCAAACCGGGAGCAGGGCGCGGTTATCTGAGTGCCTTCCCCAAGGATGACGCACTCACCAAATACGATGTCGTCTTCCTCGGGGATGTCGGACTCAACAAAGGCCAATTGACCTCCGAGCAGGTCATCGCCCTGCAAAAGCTGGTGCGTGATCAGGCCGCAGGGCTGGTCTTCATGCCAGGCTTTCATGGCTTTCAATCCACCCTGCAAGGCACGCCCCTCGCCGAGTTGATCCCGGTGCTCTGGGATGCCGCCCAACCGCGTGGCTGGGGCTCATCGACACCGGGCAACTTTGCACTCACCGAAGCGGGCGCACGCAGCCTTTTGACCAAACTCGAAGACAGTGATGAAGCCAGCGCGCGAGTCTGGTCCACCCTGCCCGGTTTCCAATGGTATGCCCCAGCTCTGCGCGCCAAGGCAGGCAGTGAGGTGCTGGCCATTCACGGTTCGGAATCGAATGCCTTTGGTCGCGTGCCCCTGATCGTCACCAAGACCTACGGTGCGGGGAAGATCCTCTTCATGGGCACGGATGGAGCGTGGCGCTGGCGCAAAGGAGTGGAGGACAAGTATCACTACCGCTTCTGGGGTCAGGTGGTGCGCTGGATGGCCTATCAACGCAACATGTCCAGCGGCGAAACCATGCGCCTTTTTTACTCGCCGGATCGTCCACGGACGGGGGATGTCTTGACCCTCAATGCCAATGTCATGAGCGTGTCGGGTGAACCTCTGCGAGAGGGGGCTGTCATTGCTCAAATCGCGGCCCCATCGGGCAAGGTGGCCAGCGTTCGCCTCACGCCTGCCGGTGAAGAAGCCTGGGGACTTTTCAATGGCACCTTCACCCCCAACGAGCCAGGAGAACATCGCGTGCAGCTAACCTGTGCTGAAGCAGGTGCCACCCTCGAAGCCAAGATCTCCATCCAAGGCACCAGCCGTGAAAAGCGCGGTCAACCTGCGCGTGTCGATGTGCTGCGTGAGATCGCCCAGTTTACGCGGGGCACGCTGCTCAGTGCCAATGATCCTGCGGGCACGGTCGCCGCCATCGCCGCCCTGCCCGAGCCTGAAATTCAGGAGCGCCGCCTGCAAATCTGGGCGCATCCAGCCTGGGCCGGAACCCTGATTTTGCTCCTGGGAATCTTTTGGCTAGGGAGAAAGGCCGCTGGTGCGTTTTAGGGCTGCCGAACCCACAACAGATTTCAAAAACGATCTTCAAAGTTCTCTTCATCTATCCTTCGAAAGCTGCCGATCTCTTCTGTCTTTTTTGTGTTACTTTCGGTTAACCTCAGTCTGCGCCTATGAAAACCCCATTGCCTCCTGTTCTGGAATCCAAGCTGGCGGACTTTCGTCAGCGTGTGTGGCTCATCAAACTGACGGAGGGTTTGCTGGCTGCGTTGTTTGGCATCGCGCTGTCCTATGTGCTGGTGTTTGCGCTGGATCGTTTCATGGAGACTCCGGCTTGGTTACGCGCCTCTTTGCTCGTGGCTGGCGCGGCGACACTCGGACTCGGCTTGCCTTTGAAATGGCACCGCTGGGTGTGGCGGCAACGTCGGTTGGAAGATGCGGCGCGGTTGCTCAAACACACCTTTCCGCGCTTGGGGGATCAGTTGTTAGGCATCGTCGAACTCGCACGCGTGGACTCGGGGGTCGCAGGGCGCAGTGAAAGGCTGGTTCAGGCAGCGATGGAGCAGGCCGCGGAAGCTGTGAAGGATCGTGATTTTCGCCAGGCCGTTCCTGAGGCACAGCATCGGCAGTGGGCCTGCGCGGCCGCGGGCGTCGTGGTCTTGGTCGCGGCGGCTTTGATCCTGGTGCCAGAAGCGGCTCGCAATGCTCTCGCTCGTTGGTTTCTCCCCTGGAGTGAGGTGGAGCGATACACCTTTGCCCGTGTCGAAAAAATCCCGGATCGTTTGGTGGTGCCGTTCGCAGAAAAGTTTGAACTGCCCGTGCATCTGGCCGCTGACTCACGCTGGTCGCCCCATTCCGCCACGGCCAAGATCTCAGGTCAACCCGAGGTGACCGCCGCATTGAAGGAGCGCCAATATCCTCTCAGCTTCCCCCCACAAAAAGAAGACGCCTCATTGTCCCTATCTCTCGGCGACGTGCGCAAGACGCTGCGACTGGAACCCAAGCTCCGACCTGAACTCACCGCGCTCTCGGTCCGCACTCAGTTGCCGGAGTATTTGAAGTATCAGACAAAGCCGGTCATCGAAGTTCGAGGAGGTGCAGTCAGTGTATTGAAAGGCTCGCAAGCAGCGCTCGAAGCCACCGCGAGCCGTGACCTCGCCAGTGCCGAGGTCGATGGCAAACCTCAAAAGGTGCAAGGGGCCAAGTTGGTCACTGAGTATCGAGCCATCACCACCAGCAGCGAAAGTCGGCTGCATTGGCAAGATCAGGATGGCCTGACGCCGCGTGAGCCTTTGATCCTGAAGATCCATGCCGCTGAAGATGAAGCCCCGCGCATCACCGCCCGACGCGAGACCGTGGAGCAAGTCGTGCTCGATTCCGAAGTCGTCCTCTTTGAAGTCGATGCCCAAGACGACTATGGCGTGCAACGAGTTGGCCTGGAATGGCGCAGCGTCAACGATGACAAGACTCGCGGGGAAAAGCTGGCCGCAGCTGGCGCCCCCGAAAAGAAAGAAGTGCCCGCCCGCGCCACCTTCTCCGCCACACGGGATGGCGTGGCTCCACAGACACTCGAACTGCGTGCTTGGGCCGAGGATTATCTGCCCGGTCGCAAACGCTCCAAGTCTGCCGCTTTCATTCTGCACGTGCTGAACAAAACCGATCACGCACTCTGGCTCACGGAGCAATTTGGCAAATGGCTGCAAGCCGCACGCGAGAGTTATGAACGCGAGCAGCAACTGCACGAGACGAACAAGGAATTGCGGGCGATGAGCGTGGCCGAATTGGATCGCCCAGAGAATCGCCGTCGCATCGCCCAGCAAGCCAGTGCCGAGAATGCCAATGCGGCGCGACTCAGTGGACTGACGCAATCAGGTCGTGGCTTGGTGGAACAGGCCACACGCAACGATGAGTTCGATGCCGCGCGTCTGGAATCCTGGGCCACGCTGCTCAAGTCCCTGGATGAAATCGCCGCCAAACGCATGCCCAGTGTCGCCGATCTTTTGAAGCAAGGCTCCAATGCCACGGGCGGGAAAGCTTCACTCACCAGCAGCCCGAGCAACCCAAGCCAGATTCCATCTCAGACAGGAGCGAAACCTTCACCACCTGGAACCAGCCAACCCACGGCACCTCAAGTCTCCAGCGGGCCGAATCTTCCCTCAACCGGAACGAAACCCATCGACCCCAACGCAACGCCCAAACCACCCGCACCCAGCATCTCGGATCGTGTGGGTTCCATGAGCAAAGCAGAACCAAAAGCCGAGGATCCCAATGCCAAACCCAAACCTCCGGGCAGTGGCAAGTTACGTCTGCCCACCACCATGCTGGCCGCAGCCCCGAGCAAAGACAAAGAAGACGAGAAGAAACCCGAACCTGAATCACCGGCTCAAGCAAAGGTGGAGACAGCCATCACGGAACAAAAAGATCTGCTAACTGAGTTTGCCAAAGTCTCCGACGAGCTAAGCGCCATCCTCGCCAGCCTGGAAGCCAGCACGTTTGTGAAGCGTTTCAAAGCCGCCTCCCAACAGCAAATGATCGCAGCCAAGGATCTCAATGAAAAGACACTGTCTGCCTTTGGTTTGGTGAAAAAACCGGTCAAGGAAGCGGCGGGCATCGCCGAACACGAAAAGAAACAAAGCGATGTCGTGCGCCTCATTCAAAATGACCTGGAGGCCTACTCACAGCGGAAACCTGACATGATGTTCAAGAACATCCTCGGCCAAATGAAGCAGACCCAAGTCGTGCGCGCACTGGCAACGCTGGGAGATCGCGCCGCCATCAATCTCAGTGGCAGCAGCCTGGCTGGAGCAGAGTATTGGGCTGACACGATGGATCGCTGGGCAGAAGAACTGGTGGCAGCTAGTGAATGCAAATCCTGCTCCTCATGCAGCGGTGACAGCCTGCCTCCTGAGATCGTGCTGAAGGTCATGCAAGCTCTGCGCGATGAGATGAAACTGCGCGATGAAACTCGCGAGATCGAAAACACCCGCAGTGCTCTTTCAGCGGATGATTTCCAGCGTCAGACCATCCCACTCGCGCGCAAACAGAGCGCCATTGCGAAGCACACGTTGGGAGCTTTGGAAGACATCCGCGCGCTTCCCCAAGGCAGCGAGAAATTCGCCAAAGAGATCAATCTGCTGAGCGCAGTGGTCGGTGTCATGGACGAAGCACGCGGCATCCTCTATCAACCCGAGACAGGCGATCCCGCCATTGCCGCGGAAACCGAGGCCATCGAACTGCTGCTGCAGGCCAAACGCAGCAATCCCAAAGGCGGTGGTGGGGGCGGTTCCTCGCCTGGAGGCGGAGGCGGCGCTGCGACGGCTTCCCAAGCTGCGCTCGCGGATCTCGGCCCAGGGGGCGATGCAGACAGTCAAGTCGGGGCACGGCCTGTCGGACAGGCCACGGGAAAAGCGGGACGTGAACTTCCCGAAGAGTTCAAAACTGGACTCGATGCCTATTTTAACAAACTCGAATCAGGAGGAACGAATTGAACTGGCAACTTCCATGGCAGACTTGCATGGCCGCTCTGATGCTTGCGATGGCCTGCTCAGCCCAGACACCAGCCGACAAGCCGGAAGAGCCTCAAGCCAAGGCTCCCTGGTGGGTGCGCGGCAAGACAGCGCTCAGCCCTGAAGTCGAGAAAAGGCTGGAAGAATTGGCCAACAGAATGGTGCCCAAACGCCGTGAAGCGCTGGCCGATCATTTGGCCAATCATTTGAAGGAAGTCGTCACGGCGTATGCGCTCTCTGACTCTGCCAAAGCGACACTCGAAGAAGCCGCCAAGAAGGCCGTGGATGAAAGCATCAAACCCTTCAAACAAGCCGTCACCGAAATCAACCGCATCCGCCTGCCAGATCCAGAACCCAAAGAGGCGCTGGAATACATGAAGCAGTGGAATCCCGAAGGCATCGGTCAGGCACGACTGGTCTTGGGCTGCCGACTGCCTGACCGACAACAGGTCTGGATCGATGCACTGCAAAAAACCCTCTCGCCGGAACAATTCGCTGACTGGCAAAAGAAGATGGACGCCAAGGTGGCGAAGCGTGACGGCGAGATCGCGGCGATGATCAAACCGTGGGTCAATCAAGGGCGTCAAGAGGCACTCACGGACATCAAGTCATGGATCGATGAATTGAGCACCGCCATCGCACTGGAAGCAACTTTAACCGAAGAACTGAAGAAGAAGGCTGAGGCCATCATCGAACGCATCTGCAAAGACGAAACGGACCGTGTCAGCGAGTCCCAACACTTCATCGTGGACAAACGATGGGCCAATGAGTCAAAGCCAGGGAGTGTCTTCAAAGGCTACACGCTGGATGCCAGCCCCGCTGAGGATGCCGAGTGGATCGCCACCCTGAAGACCAAGCTCAATGACAGCCAACGACTGGCCTTGTTCAAGCATCAACAGAAGGAGGAAGAACGCTTGGACAAGGAGCTGACACGTCATTTCGCACCTTTGATCGACCGCAGAGAGAAGAACTGGACAATGGCGATGGAAGAGATTCATGGCCAAATCAAAGCCGTGCTCAATCTTCCCGAAAAGCGCGCCAAGGAAATTGAGGAACTGGCGAAGAAAGCCGTCGCTAAGTCGGTGGCCATTTGGATGGAGACCAACAAGTCTTACTTGCTGAAACTGCCCGCCTCTGGGCGCAGGGCAATGCTCAAAAACAATCAAGAATACTCACGCAACATCACCGAGGCGCAGCAGCCTCAAAACCTGCCACTCTGGAAAGACAACCTGAAGAAATTGCTCTCGGAAGAAGAACACCAGAAGCTTGCACAAGATGACAAGAACCGTGAAGAGCGACAAAAGGCAGCTTTTGGCCAGATGATGCTGATGCAGATGGATGTCCGGCTTGCCTTGACTCAAAAACAACGAGAGAGCCTGACTCCCATCACCCTTCAGCGTGCGGAATCACTGCGTTCACAGATCCGCACCAACAGCAGCAATCAATACTGGAGCTTCAGCCAATCGCAGATCCTCCAGAAGGCGAGCACACAACCGCACCAGGAGTTCCGCTCCGTTCTGGATGACGTACAGTGGAAGCATTTTGAAAAAATGGGGGCCAACACACAAATGATGTCGCCCCAACTTCCTGTTCTCCAAACCGCGGTCCCCAACAGCGCTGTCAAACCGGAACTGCCCGACGTGGAAACACAAACTTCGGAATACCTTTATCAGGCGCAGCGCATCAAACAAAAGGAGTTACTGAGCATCATGCTGACACGTGTGGAGGATGCACAGCGTGTGCTTTCTCTGCCTGAAGCCAAAGTGATCAAACTGACCACTGCGGCCAAGGGAGCCGTT
Organism: Verrucomicrobiaceae bacterium; assembly: GCA_027483245.1. GTDB lineage: Bacteria > Verrucomicrobiota > Verrucomicrobiia > Verrucomicrobiales > Verrucomicrobiaceae > Prosthecobacter. Next base: position 10,417 of record JAIXVB010000417.1, read on the forward strand.
GAGTTCGAGCTCTCCTCTTGGAAACTCAACATCGATAGTTATGTGCGTAGCCAGCTGCGTAATGCGAACCCCGGCAATGTCCAAGCCTTGTTACCAGACCTGAATCGCATCAGCTTTGGCACTCGCAACTTCAAAGACGACCCTTCCATCTGGAAAAATACCACCCAGGAACTGATCTCTCCTGAGCAACTCAAGATCTGGCAAACCGAGTTGAAGGCGCGAGAAGACTACAAACTCAAAAGCATCGCAGAGATGACGCTCATGGAGATGGACAGGCGCGTGCGACTGAGTTCAGAGCAGTTTCAATCCATTCGCGGACGCCTCGTTGAGGTCCTCAAGGAATACCTGCCAGACATGCACATGTACATGTCAGACACTTGGTATCTTCAGTATTACAGTGTCGTCATGCCCCTCGCAGGCATTCCTGAAAAGGAGCTGAAAAAGATTCTTCAACCCAGCCAGTGGAAAGCTTTTGAAGCAGAGCTGCTCCCACGATCTCAGCAATATTGGTCAGGCATTGAAGAGTATCACAACCAACGTGTCCGTAGTGAAAAGAAATCCACCCCATGAATCTGACTCAACCTCTTATGTTCATGCGCTGCCTGCTTTTTCTTTCCCTCCTTTTAGCTTCAGAACTCCGGGCGCAGGACCCTGCGTTGAGGTTTGGCAGTGCCTTCCCTCCAGAAGTCGAAACCATCTATGAACGCGGGCTAGGTTGGTTGGCCGCCAATCAAACACCGACTGGCACCTGGGCCTCAACCTATGGCGGCTGCGGTGTCGATGGCATGTGCATCATGGTTTTTCTGGCCAGTGGTGAGGACCCCAACTTCGGACGTTATGCGGCCAACATCAGGCGTGCGTTGCGATCCCTGATCAAACAGCAGAATGCCGAAACGGGTTACTTGCCAAATAGCATGTATCATCACGGCTTTGCCATGCTAGCCTTGTCTGAGGCATATGGGGCCATTGACGAATCGCTGCTTTGGGAGGGTGAAAAGCCGGGCCAAACGCTGGCAAAAACCTTGGAGCTGGCAGTCGCCTGTGCCGCCACCTCACAAAAGAAAAATCGCTGGGGTGGCTGGCGTTACAGTCCGGATTCGACCGATGCAGACACTTCTGTCACCGGGGCTGTTTTGATGGGCCTACTCGCCGCTCGCAATGCGGGCATGGAGGTGTCCGACGAAGTCATCAAAGACGCCCTTGAATACATGAACCGAAACACTGGACGAGATGGCAGCGTGGCTTACACCGGTGGGTTCGGCGGCATGGGAGAATCGATGAATCGCAGCGCCATCGCCACCCTCGTCGCCGCTGTTTCCAAGAGCAAAGACTCGGAACAGTACAAAGCCACTCTGGAACACATCAAATCTCGCCTGGAACACAACGAGACGACCTACAAAGAGTACTTCCGCTATTACATGGCCCAGGCCCTGTTTCAGGGGGACTATGACGCTTGGCAAAAATGGAACGGCTCCATCGTCCGCCAGCTTCACGAGGCCCAGGCGGATGATGGCAGCTTCAGCGGCGGATCTTACCAGACGGC